>NZ_JAKSYA010000094.1:0-301 GCF_022829485.1 Methylobacterium sp. J-059 | reverse complement strand
GGCGACGGTCCCGCGCGCCTCGTCGACATGACCCACGTGCCGCTCGGCGAGATCGTCGAGACCGACGGCGGCCTGGGCATCGGCGCGCTGGCGACGAACGCCACCGTCGCCTACGACGCGCGCGTCCGGGCCCGCTACCCGCTGCTGTCGAACGCGATCCGGGCCGGCGCCTCGGCGCAGCTGCGCAACGCCGCGTCGACCGGCGGCAACCTGATCCAGCGCACCCGCTGCTATTAGTTCTACGACACGGCCACGCCGTGCAACAAGCGCCAGCCCGGTTCCGGCTGCCAGGCGATCGGCG
>NZ_JAKSYA010000082.1:0-12253 GCF_022829485.1 Methylobacterium sp. J-059 | reverse complement strand
GCCGAGGCCGGTGCCGCCGAAGCGCCGGCTGATCGAGCCGTCGACCTGGCTGAAGCGCTTGAACAGCCGGTCCTGCTGCGCCGAATTGATCCCGATGCCGGTGTCGGTGACCTCGAAGCGCAGGTCGTGGCCGCGCGCCCCCGAGCGCTCGCGCCGGACCACGAGGGTCACCGAGCCGACGGGGGTGAACTTCACCGCGTTGTTCAGCAGGTTCAGCAGCACCTGGCGCAGCCGGCTCGCGTCGCCGAGGACGAAGGCGGGCAGATCCGGGTCGATCCGGGTCTCGATCCGCAGGTTGCTCTTCAGCGCGCCGCCGCGGACGATCGAGACGGTGTTGTCGATCACCGAGATCAGCGGGAACGAGACCGGGTCGAGGGTCAGCTGCCCGGCCTCGATCTTCGAGAAGTCGAGGATGTCGTTGACGACGGTGAGCAGCGCGGCGCCCGAGCCCTGGATCAGCTCGAGCCGGTGACGGTCCTCCGCCCGCAGGTGGGTCTCGTCGAGCAGCATGTCGGCGTAGCCGAGGATGCCGTTCAGGGGCGTACGGATCTCGTGGCTCATCGCAGCGAGGAATTCGCTCTTGGCCTCGCTCGCCCGCTCGGCTTCGGCACGCGCCTCCTCGGCGACGCGCGTCTGCTCCTGCACACGCTGCGCGAGCGTCGCGTTCAACTCGAACAGAGCGCGCTCCGCAGTCTCACGTGCGGTTTCGTCCCGAAGCGTCAGTACCGCCCCGATCTGCTGGCCATCTGCCCCACGAAGCGGCTGGGCATTACCTACCGCGAGCACTTCGACGCCATCCGGTCGCACGATCCGCCATCGCGCCTCCCGAACCGTCTCCCCACGCACCGCGCGCGCCAGCGGCAAATCAAGGGGTGGATACGGTCGCCCATCCTCGGTGAAGAGCCGGTAGGTGTCGCTGTAGGCATCCGGCTCGACATCGAGGCGAGCGACACCGTGAATGGCAGCGGCAGCCCCGTTCACCATCGTGATCCGACCTGCTGCATCGGTGACGATCACGCCCTCGGCGAGCTGATTGAGGATGATGGCCTGGGTTGCAGCGGCAGTCTCAGTTTGGTCCGCGGGGTCGATCGGGAACCGGGGGGAAGGCTGCATGTGGACCGGCGTGCCGAGTTAGTTTCTGCCCGGCGAGACCACAGGCAGGCGATCGCGATCCAGGAACTCCAGGGTTCGGGACGAACGATACACCTGCCACCCTGTAAGAGAGGTAAAATGCCTGTCAGCCTTCAGCGGCAAACATCGTGCCTCCTGTTAGTCGCTGGTCAGCGACGGACCATCTGCTACACGGCAGGCCTCTCGACGCTCGCGCGCCGCGGCGGTCGCGAACGCCGGCAGGCAGCTCGGCACAGAGAGCACGCGATGACAGGTCGGCGCGGGCCAGTTCCCTGCACCGTGCCCGTGACGCCTCGGGCCAGGTGATCGCGTGAAGGTCGATGCAGCGGGGAACAGGAACCGCCGGCGCCGGCTTATGGCCCGCTCGAAGCCTTGGAGGTGGTAGCCCCGCTCACCCGAACCGTACCGACTTCAAACTCACGCCACTTTGCTACGCGCCGCGAGCGCCGTCATTGCCTGTTCCAGCTTGGCGGCCTGGCTAGCTAGACCGTACGCCACCTCCTGCAGTTCACTGGCGGCACTGCCCGCCGTCTCAGCCGTTGCGCTGACCCCTGCTATGCTGCTGGCGACTTGCTGCGTCCCGGAAGCCGCCCGGCTCACGTTGCTTGCGATCTCATGGGTCGCAGCGCGCTGCTGGTCGACCGCGGCAGCCATGGTAGCGGCGACCTGATCCATCTCGGCGATCATCGCGGCGATGCGCTCGATCGCCCCGACCGCCAAGCTGGTCGCGCCCTGCATCGCTGCAACTTGCGCCGAAATCTCTTGGGTCGCTTGGGCGGTCTGACTTGCGAGATCCTTCACCTCGGCGGCCACCACCGCGAACCCACGGCCTGCTTCGCCCGCGCGGGCCGCCTCAATGGTTGCATTGAGTGCCAGGAGGTTGGTTTGCGAAGCGATCGACGAGATAAGTGATACGACGTCGCTGATCTTGGCGGCAGAGCCTGACAAGCTCTGAACCGTGGTGTCGGTCTGGTGGGCGGCCAAATTGGCGGACTGCGCGATCTGGGCGGCGCGCGAGACCTGCTGAGAGACCTCGCTCAGGGATGCAGACAACTGCTCTGCCGCGGCCGCAACACCGTCGACATTCTGGGAGGCCTCATGGGAAGCGCCCATGACGGTCTGCGCCAATTCGGCGGTAACCGTCGTCGCCCTCGCCGTCGTCGAAGCGCTTCCGTTTACCGCCTCGGCACTCTGAGCTACGCTCGACACGATAGCCTGAACTTGCCGCTGGAAGCCTTCGAGTTCGGTCGCCGCCTCGCTGCGGCGCTCATCTTCGACGCGCGCGTATGTCTCAAGCAGCAGCTCGAGATCGAACCAAGCCAATCGGTTGATCACGCCGGTGAGGGCGCGGTGCTCACGCAGCTGCCTCATCCTGCCGGGCGACCCGAACCTGTCGTCGATTGGGCCCGCCAGACCAAGCTCGGCGACGAGGGCGCGTGACACGACCGAATGACAGATGACGATGGCGTATGCCGGAACCTTGTGACGGCAGAATGCCGTAGCCAAACGTTCCACGGATGCATCGAACTCCGGTCCGATTTCGCCGGTGGCCACGAGCGTCCAGTGAGCGAGGCGTGCGGCATGAACCTCCGGGGCTTTCAAGGCCGGAGCGATTTCTGGCCAGTTGGCGAAGGTATCTTGCAGCTTCGCGAGCAGCCCCGGCATCGTCTGCCGGACGACATCCGCATGCGCGCGCAACGCTATCACATCCTCCGCCGTGACGCCGAAAACACCAAGGCTCTTCCTGTGTTTGGTGTTCGTCGGCATGCTAGTCTCACGTAGAAGCAGCTGGTCCGCTGTAGCGTGCGCATCACTCACGAAGACCAAGTTAACGGGGGCATGGCATCAAGACAATGTGATTGAATGGTGCCTCGTCGGCCATAGATAGTCCGCTGAGAAATCAAGGATCCGTTCGTCCGCGTTTGGGCGACGACACAGCCGCCGATCCTGGCGCTCGCAACGGAGAACACCGAGCTGCGAGCGGCGCTGGCCGAGGCGCAGGACCTCCTCGTCGAGACTGCCGTCGATGCCGGCGAGATGCATGCTCGGCTTGAGGAGGTGCGAGCTGAGCTTGCGGCCGCTCTAACTCAGCGCGATGCGTGGCGAGCGGAAGCCGTCACCGATCGCCGGCACCTGATAGCAACTTTTCGACTTGGCTGAGCCCGTTTTCACGGGCCTTGGCTTCGCTCGGATGGCTGCGGTCGGACCGCTGCATTAGTTTGCCATTCTTCCGGATAGCCCACTGGTAAGAGCCGCCCTCCGCCTTCGGAGGCACGATCTCCAGGGAGTAGGGATGGATGTTTGTGGCAGTCTCGCTCATGAGCCCCATCATGCCATAGGTGTTGGGTAAGGCCCAGGCGCGGACGGACCCCTGCATGCTACCCGCGGCATCTTCCGGTAGCGGGTGCCCCCAGAACCCGAGATCGAAAGCTCATGCTGAAAGATGAATGCACGTGCCTCCTTCGCTCTTTGATTGAGAAGGCTCAACGCGAGGATCTAGGTGCAGCCCAGAACGCGATCCTGCGGTTCGCCATGAGCCAGTCCGAGCCGCAGGCCAGGGCAGCGGCTATGGATGATCTGCTGTCGGACCTCGCGGGTGAAGACGGGGCCGACAGCGGCTCCGATCTTCAAAAGGCTTTCCGCACCGTCCTCGTGTCGATGATCGAACGGACGAAGATAACGGTCGGACCCGGTTCACCCGGACATGCGAGGTAACGCCCTTCCCAATCAGCGGCTGACACCCAACCCCTGGCACTCCCCCGTTACTCCTAGTCAGCGGCTGACAGGTCGGGTCGGCGCAGGTGCCAGATCCCCACGGCTTGACTCTTACCCTGTCAGCCCGTGTGCGCACGACGTCGGGTCGTGGAGGCCCGAGGGTGGCTTGTCGGCTGGAATGTAGTAGGCGGCCCTGTATGAAGGGGCATACAGGACCGCCACAGCGGATCGGGCAGATCTGCTGGCTGCTGATGCAGCGCCTACCGCAGTGCACCAGACAAGTTGCTGAAGGATGAGCGATACGTCGTCGGCTCTACCGTCGACGCCGACCCCGTTCCTCGTCGGCCACCGCTTCTACCGCCGCGATGGCGTTCTCTAGCTCCGCGATCCGCTTCAGGGTGCTGTCGGCCGGCATCGTATCGTACTGAGCGGCTTCCATGATGAGATCGCGCTGACGGGCCTTCAGGCGGTCCAAGAGGGCTTCGAGCTTGTCCATGGGCGCGCTTTAGCGAGGCGTGCCTTCCTCGACAACATGGCACCCACCAGCAGCTTTCAGTGCGTGTGGTGTGATACCTCTGCTCCTACCGTGCTCCTTACCGTGACGCTGCCGTACCTTGCCGTGCACAACCGTGGCCTTGCCGCGGAGCTACGATGGCCGTCGCCAGCGGGCCACAAAGGGCCACACGATGCCCACAACAGGCCCAGCGAAAGCCCACCATTCGAGGGTACTCACACCACACGCACTGAAGCTGGATTGGCCGTGCCTGCCAGGATGTAGCAAGCCGCCGTTGCCGTATCAGCCGGGCCGGGCCATCTTGGGATGACATCGGCCGCACATGTTTCGGTCCGGAGATCCACTCATGGCTCGCTACGCACAATTCGTCCCGTCGCTTGCCCTTGGTGTGGCCATGCTGGCCTCGCCAGCTTTGGCGCTATCCGCCAAGGACTGTTCCGTGAAGTACCAGGCCGCCAAGCAGGCTGGCACGCTGAACGGGCAGAAGTGGAACGATTTCCGGAAGGCTGAGTGCGGGGCGCCGGCTGATACACCTACAACCCCCACCGCGAACCCCTTCTCGCCAAACGCCGCTTCGCCCGCAGCTCCATCTCCGGTACCCACCACGACAGCAACGAGATCGGCACCGACACCGCGGTCTTCGGTGACGGGGTCCGCTGTGTTCCCGAGAGCGGTCAATCCGAAGTACGCGAGCGAGTCGGCCGGTAAGGGTCGGATGCACACCTGCTTGGATCAGTACAACGCCAACAAGGCTGCTGCCGGTGGCGCCAACAACGGCGGCATGAAGTGGATCGAGAAGGGCGGCGGGTACTACTCGGTTTGCAACAAGGGGCTAAAGAGCTAGTAGTCAAAATCTAGCGCCTGAGACCTTCTGCTAGGGCTGTCCTCATTTCTAACCGGACCTTCCTAGCAGAAGCATGGCTGCCGAAGTACCGAGCGCCGTAACCGTCGGATAGAACGTGAGAGCAAAGCCAAGCGCACGCCCTCTAGCGCCACGTTTGTACCCGACCCAAAATAACGTGCGCCCTACGCAGAACATGGCAGCAAGCGTCATTAGGATCGCCGTAGGGTGGCCTACGACGGCGGCGAAGACCAAGTGCGTCAGGACGGCTAAAACGACCTGTTCCGCCGTGTTCTGTAGGATCGCAACGGCATCCCGCACTGATTGAGATCCTGATCCGGCGCTGCTTCCTGCGATGTCCTCGATCGAAAAGAACCTTAGCCGCGCCACATTCGCGATTGCGGCGGCAAGCCAGCCGATGACGAACACATCCGCGCGCAAGGCGGTCTGCAAACGCTCAGCAACGGGCACCACGAGGGTCTTCTCAGGGTCCCAGAAAGCGGCGAGACTCAGCATGATGGCCGTGATGATGACAGCCAGTGCCATTCCGACCGCGACACGGTGCTGCTCGTGTCGAAAAACTTCCTTCCTAGGCATGGCGCGCGTCCTTAGCGGACGCTCCTACCATCTCTAAGCGCGCATCGGTATGATTGCTTCCCAGACGTTGCGGACATGACGAGCGAGTACCAAGCGCCAGATTTCCACCGCTAGCTCCTCTTACCTAACCCAACTCGCCACTCCGCCGTGCCGGGAGCATGTCCCGCGATGAGTGTGGCTGAAGCTCCAGGTATCATCACGACAGCGGGCCGAGGCTCCTTCGGGCTTCGACCCGTCACGGGTATGTGCTGGCTGGTGGACGGTAGAGCCATCGCGGCTGTGATAGTGGCCGTGACGGTCGAGACCGTGCTCGTCCGGTTCCTTGAATTCGCGACTCGCCGCACCGAACGGCGAACTAGCGAGAATGCATCCTACAGCCGCCAGCCTAAGCCAGGCAGCAGCAGATGCGCATGTTCCAGATCGCAGCATAGAGCGTCAGTGATCCGCACCATGGGTGCCGGTCGCGCCCGTGTAGGAATTGACGTTGCCGCGGGTGCCGTAGTTGTCGAGCTGCGTCCCGTTCGGGTTCGTCGAATGATGAGGCGCAACGTACGTGCCGTTAGAGCGCGTGTAGCCGGACACCGAGTGGCTGCTGCTGCTGGACCCGGTGCCGCTCATGCCGTGGCCACCACTACCACGCGCCTCCGCGCCGATCGTCGAAAGCAATAGAGCAGTCAGACAGAGCATTGTCTTCATAGCGTTTCCTCCTCTTTGTTGATCGGGAAATCAGCATGGAGGCGAAGCGCGGTCTACCGTTCTGGAAAGTGCGGATCGGGATATAACCTCAGTGTGATATCTAAACTACAGATAGGCGCAACGTGCATCCTTAGGGTGTCAGAGCGGCGGCATCAGTTCGCCCATGGGAGAACACCTATGAAGAAAACGCTCGCGACGGCATTCGTCGCCCTGATCACGCTTGGTGTGTTCGCCTCGGCCGATGCTGAAGCCCGCGGCCGGACTGGCAGCCACCGGGTTGGTGGTCACGGCAGCCATGGCAAAGGCAGCCACTATGTCGGGGGTCATCGGTGAAAAAGATCGTTTTTGCTCTCGCGCTGACCCTCGTCACGGCAGGTACAGCCTTGGCCCAGAGCTGCCAGCACGATAGCGACCGAGCGTCTGATGGATCGCGCTGCGGTCATCGTTCATCAGACTCGCGCTCTGGGGGGCGCTAATTGGATTGGCGGAGTGAGCGGCGTCGATGCAGTGCGCTCCGTCATTCCTGTTCTGCCCGTAGCACTTTCGTGTGTCCCAGATCGGCTTGGCCACGTTCAGTCGTTTTCGGCTTTCTACCGCCCCACCGGCATCGGCTCACGACCCTGCATCCCCATCGACCGGGCCAAGAGCAGCATGCGCTGCACCAGATCCTCAGTCCCGCGGCTGCCAGCCGGCTTGCGGGCCACGGCCTGAAGGCTCGGCGCCATAGCCGGATCGAGCAGCATCCTCGCCACGGCTGCGGTGTTGCCCATCATTCGCGCCTGTGTGACGGCGTTGCCAACACCTCTGCGCAGGCCGACGAACGCGCCACCGGCAGCTCCGTGGAGGCCGCCGAAGGCCCCGCCTAAGGCCGCGCTAGACGCCGACTTCATTTCGCTACCAGCGCGAAGGCCGGAACCAAAAATGGCGCACAGGGGCATTCGACCCCGCAGTGGTGCCCGACCCGCGCGCTTGGCTGGAAAGCCGTCTTGGCCCCTTGGCGGGGTTCCATGTCGAGGGTGCCGCCGCGCCTGCTTTGCCGACCGCGGCCTCAATGCTGGCCGCCGACCCAGCTCTCGTCGCCCGCTACAGCCTCGTCGCCAGCTGCGAGCCCGACGCCGCCCGCCCGACTCCGGTCCGCGCCGAGGTGATCCGGTTCGATCCAGCCGCCCCCATCACCTTCCCACCCCTGATCGCCGGCCGCCTCGGCCTGATGCGCGCCGCCGAGGCGACCGGCCGTGTCGCCGCCTTGGAGCTTGCGGAATGATCTCGACCCAGCTCGTCGCCACCCAACAGGCTCTGGCCGACATCTTCGACCGGCACGACCGGGTCTTCCTCGGCTTCAGCGGCGGCAAGGATAGCCTGACCCTCGCCCACCTCTGCGAGCCGTGGCGGGACCGCCTCACCCTCCTGTGGTCGAACACGGGGCACATGGCGCCTCACATGGTCGACTTCGTCCGCGGCCATCGCGACCGCTACGACCTGATTGAGGTCGCCCCCGAGCACCCCATGCTCGACCAGTGGCGTGAACACGGCGCCCCGGCCGATATCCTGCCTCTAGAGCACGTCGAAGGCATCGACTGGCGTGCGCCCCGCTTGCAGCCCTGGACTGACTGCTGCGGCGCTCATCGGGTCGGGCCGGTGTTAACCTACGTCAGCGGCTTGAACGGCTCTTGTGCCCTCCTATTAGGTCAGAGGCAGATCGACGAAGGCGGCACCCCCGCTGGCCTGTCCTCTGCCGCGCCAGCACATGTCGAGGTCGCGCTGCCACTCTGGGATTGGTCCACATCGGACGTGTTGGCCTACGCGGCGAAGCAGGGCCTCCGACTGGCCCCTCACCACGCCGATTGCCCAACCAGCCTCGAATGCACGATCTGCCCGGCGAACCTCTCCCGTGAGAAGCTGGACCTGCTCGATCGCCTCTATCCCGAGGATGCCGCCTTCGTCCGTCAGGCCGCCCGTCATTCGCTCAGCCTCGCCGCAGCCAAGGCCAACGAGATCCTGGCCGTGCTCGACGGCACCGGCTTTGCGGCTCGGGAGCTGCGCCGATGAACCTCACCGGACTGACTTTCCACAACGGGGAACCGCGGATGCCAGCGACCGACCTCGATCGGCAGTGGTTCAAGGCCAATCCGGGCCGGAAGTATCGCCATCGTCGAGCGACGCCTGCCGAAATTGCAGGATGGGAGGTGCCGCCACGGGCCGGCTTCGCGGCTTGGTGCATCATCCGCCGGTCGGACAGCGCGTCCGTCTCCTACGCGTTTCCGAGCGATGCAACCTGGGATGTTGCTGACGAGGAATTGGCCGCACTCTTCGAACGCCTGAACGAGGGCATGGCATGAAGGGCCGCTCTATCCCGGCCAAGCCATCCGACCTCGACCGGCTTGTGGACGAGACGGCGGCCCGCGTCGCGGACGCCACGATCGCAGCCCTGCGCAGCATGTTCTCAGAGCCCTTCATTCGGGGCGTGATCGAGCGGGAAGCCAAGATCGCGGTTCAGGCCGCCATGCTGGCCGAAGCCGAGCGCATGCGGATCAGCACGGCTGCACCGTCGCCTCAGCCCGAGCCATCGAAGGTGGTTCAGCAGCCGGCGTCGCGCCCCACCGCCTACCGGATCAACGCTGCGGCGAAGGAACTCGGGGTCGGCCGGACCAAGCTCTACGAACTGATCGCATCCGGCGCGCTACCGGCTCGGAAGCGGGACGGCGTGACGTACATCCGCGCTGTTGACCTCGAAGCCTACGCGGATGGGCAGCCGATCATGGGCAGTGCGCAATGATGATAGCGCACACGAAAACGGCGGGGCTCTTACCCCGCCGCACGATCTCGATGATGCTTCTGACCCTACCGTCAGAGCCAGACGAAGATGCCTACCGTCCCGATGACGGTGCCGACGAGGCCGAAGGCGAAGGCTCCGATCATCAGGTAGTTGGACAGCTTCAATTGCATGCCTGTGAACCTGTCAGCCGATCAGCAGCGGTTCCCGCCAGCAGTCTGGCCGTACTGCTTCACCGGGAAGTTCTGCTGGTTGGCATTGCCCTCGGCAGCCGAACTCATCGGGCAGGTCGCCGGGTTACGGTGGAAGCCAGCGTCGTAACCGTTGAACGAACCCGTCGTCTCAACCTCGTAGGGCGAGAACCCGGTGTAGCGGGCGGGCCGATCGTAGGCCATTGCAGACGAGATCGAGGCAACGCCAAAAACAAGGGCGGTGGCGATGGCGGCGATACGGGTCTTCATGGTCGTATTCAAACTCCTGTTCAGGACAATCCCTGGATCGGGCCTGTTTCCTTCTGCTTGAGACTAAGATGGGGTGTCGATTTCATTCTCGACGTGACGCTGCGCACGCGCCGACGCGGATTAAAATACCTTGGAGCACAAGCATGACCCCGCGCGAACTCGCCGCCTTTACCGCCGGCATCCAGGCCGCCCGCCAGGCTGCCATGACGGCTGCCGTCACCATTGAGGTCCGCGACGACGCCCGAGAGGTTCGCCAGCAGGCCGCCGCGGCAGCCCTTCACGGCCTCGCCGCGGGGCTGAAGGTCGCCTTCCTAGATCCCCCGGCCGAGCCTGATCCGACAACTTCGACCTGCATTCCACCTGCATTTGCAGACTCCAACAAGGGAATAGATGTCATAGGTGCTGTCTATGAAGATGATGTGATAGGATAGACCATGACCACGGCAGGCAAATTTGAGCCCGGCCAGTCCGGCAACCCGGCTGGTAAGGCGAAGGGTACGCGGCACCGCACGACGCTCGCCATGGAGGCGTTGCTGGAAGGCGAGGCCGAGACTCTGACCCGCAAAGCCATCGAACTCGCCTGCGAGGGCGACACGGTTGCTCTGCGCCTCTGCCTGGACCGCCTCGCGCCCGTTCGGAGGGACCGCCACGTCATCTTCGACCTGCCGGCGATCGACACCACGGCCGACCTGCCGAAGGCGACCAACGCCCTCCTGCAGGCCATCGCAGCTGGAGAACTCACCCCGTCTGAGGCCGCCGACATCGGCAAGGCCGTAGACGCCCACGTCCGCGCGATCGAGGTCACGGACCTGCATCAGCGCCTTGCCCGCCTCGAAGAAGGAATGCAGCAATGACCTCACGCGTGATCGACCTCCGCCTCCGAAAGATCGAGAAGCAGCAGAGCGCCAACCGCTTCGACCGCATGTCCGAGGCCGAGTTAGACGAGCAGATCAACGAAGGCCTCGCCACGGTCTGCTTCGGCTACCCCTCTGTGAATGCCGCCGCAGAGGCGTTCCGTGCGTCTCCCAGCCTCGAAGATCATCAGCTCGCGGACCAACTCGATTGGTACATCGGCTACGTCGCCGAGGAGCGTGCGGCTGGTCGGATGAATTGAAGGCGGGCTGGTGCCGGTGCCCCCACCCTGATCCTCACTGATTGCCCTCCAAGGGGGCGGACCCGACATCCGCGTCGAGGACTGGCAGTCCTGGGTCGCCGATGGCCTCGGCATGATCACGAACGGCGTGCTCTGTGTCACCGGCCCGGAGCTGACCGCGGACGAGTGGACGGCGCGGCATGTCACGGAGCATTGGGATCCGGTCCGCGGACTGGCGCTTCAGCTCGCCAAAGCTCTCATCTCGGGTACACCTTCGCGCAAGACGTAGCCGCGGCCCCAGACCGTCTCGATGTAGTTCTTGCCACCCGATGCAGTAGCGAGTTTCTTCCGCAGCTTGCACATGAACACGTCGATGATCTTAATCTCGGGCTCGTCCATGCCGCCGTAGATCTGATTGAGGAACATCTCTTTGGTGATCGTCGTGCCCTTCCGTAGGGCAAGGAGTTCCAGCATCTGGTACTCTTTAGCCGTGAGATTGGTCGGGATACCGGCAACCTCGACGAACTTCTTATCGATATTGACCGTGAGGTCGTCGATTGTGACGACGGCTTCGGCATGCCCCTGCGACCGGCGAACGATCGCCTGGATGCGGGCCACGAGCTCATCCTTGTGGAACGGCTTGGTGAGGTAGTCGTCGGCGCCAAAGCCAAGGCCCTTCACCTTGTCCTCGATGCTGGCCATGCCCGAAAGGATCAGGATCGGCGTCTTGACCCTGGCGAGGCGAAGGCTGCGCAGCACTTCGTAGCCCGACATGTCAGGCAGGTTCAGATCGAGCAGGATGATGTCGTAGTCGTAGAGCTTGCCGAGATCGACTCCTTCCTCACCGAGATCGGTGACGAAGGGATTGAACCCTGCCGTCTTGAGCATCAGCTCGATGCTCTGCGCTACCGACGCATCGTCCTCGATTAGCAGAACCCGCATCGTCCAACCCCGAAAAATCTAAGAAACCCCTAATGCGGTATCCCTAACAAAAGCTTGACGCTCGATTTGGCAAATCGTTATGCAGAGCGATAGGTTTTCCAAGGGTAATAGTATGACTGATGATGCGATGCTCGTTTCGGGGCGCAATGAGCTTGAAATGACGGCCGACCTCGTCGCCGCTTACGTCTCGAACAACAACGTGCCCGTCGCCGAACTGGCGGCCCTGATTGCCAGGGTTCATACCGCTCTTACCGGGCTCGGCAAGGAAGCCGTGCCAGAGCTGACTAGTCCCGAGAAGCCGACGCCCGCACAGATCCGCAAGTCGGTCACCCCGGACGGCATGGTCAGCTTCGAGGATGGCAAGACCTACAAGACGATGAAGCGCCACCTCACGCTTCGCGGGCTCACACCGGAGAGCTACCGTGCGAAGTACGGCCTACCGTCTGACTACCCCATCGTATCGGCTGCTTACTCCGCCAAGCGGTCCGAG
>NZ_JAKSYA010000038.1:0-9108 GCF_022829485.1 Methylobacterium sp. J-059 | reverse complement strand
GAGGCCGGGAACGGCTGCGAGGCGCTCGACCAGGTCCGGCACGGCGTGCCACGCCTCGTGCTGCTCGATCTGACCATGCCGGTCATGGACGGGTTCTCGTTTCTCGACCGGCTCCGGGACCTGCCCGGCTGCGCCGAGGTCCCAGTGGTGGTACTGAGTGCCCGGGACATCACGGCGGTGGAACGCGAGCGCCTGTCCGAGGCCGACCAAATCTTGCGCAAGGGCGACACCAGCTTGCAAGACATCGCCACCGAGCTGCGCAAGCTCGACAACCGTCAGACGGACGCCGGGGATGCGACCCCGACAGGGGCCGTGGCGGGAATCCCATAGGCTCCAACCCTTAGTAGGGCATGTGATCCGACCCGCACGACGGCGGAGGGGCCGATCCCTCGGCCGGTGAAGCGTCGGACGGTCACGACGACAGGTTTGCCCGGAGGGGGATAGATGGAACACGGTTTGGCGACGGCCGTCCTCTGCATCGTGGGCGGTGGTATCGCCGCCCAGGTGCTCGCAGCGCGCCTGCGCATCCCCGCCATCGTGCTGCTGCTCGCGCTCGGGTTCCTTGTCGGACCCGTGCTCGGCTTGCTGCACCCGTCCCGCGACTTCGGGGAGAACCTGCGCCCCTTGATCGGCTTGGCGGTAGCCATCGTGGTGTTCGAGGGTGGCCTCGCGCTTGATTTCCGCGAACTCAGGGCTTCCGGCGAAGGTGTTCTCAGGCTCACCGCCTTCGCGCTGCCTATCAACTTCGTCCTCGGCACCCTCGCGGCGCACCTCATCGGCGGGATGATGTGGGGCCCCGCGTCGGTGTTCGGCGCCATCCTCGTCGTGACCGGACCAACCGTGATCCTGCCGCTGCTGCGCCACGCCCGCCTGGAGCGCCGGTCCGCCGCTTTCCTGAAATGGGAGGCCATCGTCAACGACCCGGTCGGGGCGATCCTCACGGCGGTCGTCATCGAGATCCTGGTGGGCATGCCGCACGGTGCCGACGAGACGCCGGTGGCTGCCCTGGCGCTCCACCTCGCCGAGGGCGTGCTGGTGGCGGGCGGCCTCGGCGTTGGCTTCGCTCTATGGGTGGCCTGGGCGTTCCGGCGGGACCTCGTCCCGGAGACGCTCAAGACGCCGGTGCTGCTCGCGCTCGCACTCGTTGCCTACGTCGTCCCGAACCTGCTCATGCACGAGGCCGGGCTGATCGGCGCGACCGTGTTCGGCATCGCCCTAGCGAACCGCCACGTGCCAGGCTTGGGCGAGTTGCGTCGGTTCAAGGAGGCGCTTGTCGTGCTTCTGGTGTCGTGCCTGTTCGTCGTACTGACGGCCGACCTCGACCTCGGCGTCCTCGGCAAGTTGTCCCTGCCCATCCTCGCTCTCACGGCCGCCGTCCTGTTCGCGGTCCGCCCGGCCGCCATCTGGCTCGCGACGCTAGGCAGCGATCTGTCGCGGCGGGAGCGCCTGTTCGTGAGTTGGATCGGCCCCCGCGGCATTGTCGCGGCCGCCGTCGCCGGTTTGGCCGGGCCCCGTCTGAGCGAGGCAGGCTACGCCGGCGGCGATCTGATCCAGCCCACCGTATTCGCGGTCATCGTGGCCACAGTCATCCTCCACGGCTTCTCGCTGGGACCGCTGGCCCGGCGACTGAATTTGTCTACCGCGGCCCAGACCCAACGGCTCGCCGTCGTTGGAGCGTCCCCCTGGGCGAGCGACATGGTCGTCGCCCTGCATCGCGCGGGCGTGCCGGTCGTGCTGATCGACACCTATCCCGGCGCGCTCCAGACTGCCCGTGACGCGGGTGTGCCAACGCTGCAGGCCGAGCTGTTGTCGCGGCATGCTGAGGAAGGTCTCGCCGACCACCACCCTGACCATATGCTTGCTGCGACCCAAGACGAACTTTACAACGCGCTGGTGTGCACCAGGCTTGCCCCCGAGATCGGTCGCGAGCGCGTCTACCAACTTGCGCCGTCGTCGGACCACCTCCTGCATGCGGACACGGGCGTCAGCCGGGATACCCGCGGCAAGGTACTCGGTGATGGCAAGATCGATTTCGCTTCCCTAGCCGGGCGACACGAGGCCGGCTGGCGTTTCGAAGTCGTCCCCGCGAACGCGGGTGCGCAGACCAACGCGGTCGCCTTGCTAATTATCAAGCAGGACGGGGTGGTCGAACTCCTCTCGGTCGACAACGAGCGTGCCGCCCCGAACGAGGGAGACCGCATGCTTGCCTTCGCCGCACCGAATATTCCTAGCCTCGATATGGCGGAAGAGCCATCTCCAGCGCACGCCTGACGAGCGGTTTGCGTACAGCGTTCAGGCTCACAGGGTTCGCTCTGGGGTCGCTTGGGCATTTCCGATGGCCCGCATGAAGTTGAACCTCGCTCAGTAGGTCAGCGTCGCCCGCAGGCCGACGACCGTGGCGTTCTTGATCCGCCGCCCAAGTTCGTCGCGTGGGTCCGGGATGTTGCCCCCCGGATGAAAGCCGTACTGCTGGTTCGGCTGAACCGTCACGCGGGGGTCGAGGACGGCCTGGTACGTCGCCTCGAACAAGAGCTCGAACCGTCTGCATCGGGATCGCCATCAACCGTGTGATTGTCCGGCGGCTCGGGCGGGTGATGACCTTCGTCGAGCAGGTCGGTTAGGGCGACCTGTCCGGGACGCTCGGGGACGGCGGCCACAATGAGATCGGTCGCCTGGGGTGTCGGGCAAGGTCGCCAGCATCATTCCTGTTTAGGATAATTGGGCACGCCTGGGTTGTTGTGGCGGCCAAGCACAATGTGAGATGGCGGCTTATCGAAGAAACTTCATGGGGCGAGCGGAAAGCGCGCAACCTGACCTATATTTTTACTTTTCATTAACTTTGATATTTGATTCTGAGAATGCTAAATAAGCACGTCGACTTGTTCGCAGAAAATTGTAGAAATTGACATCTCGCTTGTAGTTTATGAGCTTTATAGGAATTCAAGGGATGCCAATTGATGCCACGCCCGATCCTGATGAAGTTCCCGTTCGGCATATTACAGGCGCTGTCAGTATCGTCCTGAACGGGCAGACGGTCGCGCTCAACTTGTTTACGGACCGGATGGCCGTTCTCATGGATGGCAGCGTGCAGCCTGATCCCATTGTAGCTGCACGTCTACGTCTCGATCTCGCGATGGCCCGGGAGATCCGGGATCAACTTGATGCTCATCTCAGCGGCTTGACGACAAGCCCAAGAGGTAGTTTGCAGCTGAACTGATGACTTTCGCTGAAGGGCTGCTCAGCTTCAAAAAATTCAATGTTGTCGAAATGAACTGAACCCCGATCGCCTCGTTCTCTCGGCGGATAAGCCTGCAGGCGTGTTGAACGCCATCTGCTTCAATCAGTAGAGTGAACGCCTCCGGCACCCCAATTGATGACGACAGGGTGAGCTTCGCCCCGACGTCCGAGACGTTTCGGACTATGCAGTCCATCACTGACGACCCGTTGGGAAAGATGATCTCGGCGGCCTTCAGAACTCGCTTGCGCGGCGCACTGCGGCGCTCGATCTCTGGATGTCCCATCACAGCACCACGCGTTCATTGAAAGTCGTTGGGCTGTACGGAAGCTTGAAACGAACAGCGATCCCGTCCGCGGTGTGTCGGACGACAGTGGCGAACCGCTTCCCGACGGTAACAGCTGAACCAGGATCAGGTCGTTCGCTCGTCGTAAGGGCCACACCTGACATCGAAAGATCAACGATCTCTGCGCCGATAGTCTGACCGTTCGATAGCGTGACGCTTACAGCGCGCTGGGTGGGTACGATCCGGGGATCATTCCGCTGATCGGCCGTGTCGTTGGCGTGAGCACGAAGCCAAGCGAGGCGATCGTCGATCCTCGCTTTGCGCTCTGCATTGGCTTCAACGAGCAGAGTGAAACCAGCGGAGCTTACTTCGCTTATCCGCCCAGGTACCACGCCGATTGCATCAAGATAGCACGTCGTCTTCATGCCGGGGCGGACAGCTGGTAGACCGCCTCGCCTTCTTACTTCAATGCATGCACTTGTTAGTATGACGGCGACGCATGTCGCTTCGCTGCCAGTCTCCAGGAGGAATCTTCCATGAGTTTCAATCATGTGCCGTCATACATTTGGCTAGATTGCTATTACCGCTCCTATATAGGAGCTTATACGTTTACAAATTATCTCAGGTTGAACGGGCGGCGAAAATTGCTCCGAAGGCAACCTGGCTGCAGCGGGCTTTACGAAAATGCGCTCCCCGCATGATCCTTGAAGGCGTTCGCCGGCCTGACGTATCCAGGCACCGGGCGCGGATTGCGGTGTCCGGATTAGCCCCTGATCTGGGTGAGATCAGCGCCCCGGCCGGCCGCACCGGAAGCGACGTTCAGCCTTCAACCCAGCATGCCGAGTGTCTGGAGCCACGCCTGACACAGGGTGGGCCAGACACTTGCGGGCGTGCCCGGATCTCGTACTTCGACAGGGGCGCGGGCGTGACGGCGGCGGTGTCAGTGGTGGTCGCGAGCAGCATCGGTACGGCTCCGGTTGGTGGAGCCCCTACGATCTGGCCGCAGCATGAAAGTCGAAATGGCTTGAACGGTCAGCGGTCGAAAATAATTTACGTCAGCCGCTGTTCGGATCGGGTTGCGCCTTGCCCTGTCAGCCCGTGTGCGCACGACGTCGGGCCGACGTCGTGTCGTGAGAGCACGAGGGGACGTGCGAGCCAACATAAGTAGGAGGCGGCCCTGCCGTGGGGGAAGGCAGGACCGCTGCAGCAGATCGGGCGACCTTCTAGGCGCGGATGCGGCGGTGTCTACAATGGATCAAACAGGTTTCTGAAGGATGAGCGACGACACGACGCCTCTGATTTTGGCGCTCGCGACTGAAAATGCCGAATTGCGTGCCGAGCTAGCCGAGGCTCGGGAACTCCTGATTGAAACCGCCGTCGATGCCGGCGAGATGCATGCCGAGGTCGAGGCCCTTCGGATGCAGATCGCAAATCTCTTGATCGGTAGAGTTGGAGCAACATCCCAAGCTTGACGGTTTGGACCGTCCGCGCTCGACCCTGCTCGGATGATCGGTCCGGCGCAGATGAACTGGAACCTGCTGCAGTGATTGTTGCAGAGGAATGCGTGTCATCATCGTCATCGCCGCCTCCGCTGGTGGCCTCGGTCCGCTTGTGCAGATCGTAGCCGCTCTTCCGCCCACCTGCCGCGCCTCCGTGTTCGTCGTCCAGCACATCGGGGCGAACCAGAGCATCCTCCCCAGCATCCTCGATTGGCACAGCAGTCTTCCAGTAGCCTTCGCCCGGCATGGCGAGGCAATCGAGCGCGGCCGGATCTACGTCGCGCCGCCCGACCACCACATGCGGCTGCGTGCCGGCGGGATCTGGCTGGATCAGGGGATCAAGGAGCATTTCACGCGACCTGCCGCCGACCCCCTGTTCATCTCAGCCGCCGAAACCTACGGCGCGCGTGTCGTTGGGATCGTGCTCAGCGGAGCAAACACCGATGGGGCCGCAGGCATTCTCGCGATCACCGCGCATGGTGGCCTGGGCCTGGTGCAGAGCCTGGACGAGGCCGAGTTTCCTGAGATGCCCCTCGCGGCGCTGAAGCTCGATCACCCTGAGGCTCCCCTTACCGCCGATCGGCTCGCGAAGTGGGTCGTCGAGCACTGTGCCTCAAACGATTGAGGGTGCCAGGGAGGTGAGCGAACGCTTCTCGTCAAACCCGAACGCTCTGAAAGAATGCCATCCGTCAGGTTTTTACCGCTATGGTCGAGCCCGGAGCCCACCCGTCCTGGATAGCCACCGAGTGCCGATCCGTACCGAGCACCGCTTCTTCTACCCGATCGACTGGCGCGAACTATTTTCCATGATCCGGTTTCGGCGCGCTGGCAGCGCCTGCGAGGGCTGCGGTCGCCCGCACGGGCGTGTCGTCTACCATCTCGGCAACGGACGTTGGTCGGACGCTCAGATCGCCGCTTGGCGCGACGGGAAGGGCAAGAGCCTCACTTAGCCGCCGACGCTCGCGGACCTAACAGGCGAGCTGCGGACCACGCGGGTGGTATTGGCTACCGCCCATCAGAAGCACGACACCGCCAACAACGCTGATGCGAACCTGTCCGCGTTCTGCCAGCACTGAGGTGCCAGATATCATCGCCCCCTACGCCTACCCGCCGCGGGGCCTCGATCTCGCTGTCGAAGTGCCCCGCGCACCAGACTGGCCGCGGGGCGAGGTTGGTTCGGGAGGAGACGCACAGCGGGTAGGCTCAGATCACAACCCGTGAGCGATCGAAACGACCTGAGCAAAGCCGCCACGACAGTCCTACGATGCCAATGCCTCAAAGGCGCGCCTTATAATTTGATGGGATTATTCACGAATGTCTCAAAAATTACATTTTATCATAAAGACTCTCTATCTAATTCGCTCTTTTGATGATCTTGAGAGCGGTAACCTATGCGACGCTATGCCGTCGTAGTTGCTGCTGGGCAACTTCGGCAACGCCCGCGCTGGCGGCATTTCCCCGATCGGCTGGCGCGGGCGTCAACTGCTGGAGAAGGCGCGATGGCTTACAGTGTCAGGGTGCAGCAGATTGGGTCGGCAGGTACGCCCAGCGGGAAAGCTTTGATCTACGAAGCTGACAGCGAAATGGAGGCTGTCACAATCGCCGCTTATGAAGTGGAAGCGCACAGGTCCAGCAAGCGTCGTATCGCAATGGTGTGGGACCCCGCTGGACACCTAATACTCGCCTACACAGGTCGTGTGAGGGGTAGGTCTGATGCAGACCGAGGCTGAGCGGCGGGCCCAAGCCGATCACGATCGCGCTGCCAAGATCATGATCGGCACCTTGTTCGCTCTACAGATCATGATGCTTGGCGTTCTGCTTTGGTTATGAGGGACGCGACGTTTCGCGCACGCTCATCTGGGGCTGAAATTGCTCCCAAGACTCGCTCGGCGACGTGTATTTCTACAACCGCCGCCGACCTTATTCTTCGTCGGCTACCGCCTCCACCGCGGCGATGGCGTTCTCAAGCTCCGCGATCCGCTTCAACGTGCTGTCGGCGGGCATCGTATCGTACTGAGCGGCTTCCATGATGAGGTCGCGCTGGCGGTACTTAAGGCGGTCCAGAAGGGCGTCGAGTTTATCCATGAAGCGGTGTAGCGGGTCATGCCTTTCACGACAACATCGAGCCGGCGACCTGCGGGCCGAGGGATGGATGCGCAAGCTGGGTAGGAGCAGTTCGAAATCGGCGGGGGTGACTCGGCCTTAGTTGGCGCGCGCCCGCGTGGCATGACCCAAGCATGTCAAATGCTACGAAACGTGACCATTTGATCTCGGTATTCCCGAGCGAGCAACAACCGGGCTCCTATCGGTGGAGCATTCCGGCTCTGTCTACCACATCGGTAACCCAGTCACCCTACGCCTTCGCGACAGCGTTAGGAGCCACGATGTCTGCCAAATGCCGGTTGCGAGTGATCGTGGAGGGGGGCAGCGAATGACCTTGTCGTGGCTGATCGTTGAGGAGCGGATGGACCAAGATCTGGCCTGAGCCAGCCCTCCCACGTGGCCCAACGACATGTTGGAGATCCGGCCGATTTCAGTTGCTGTGCGGGAGCGGGCTGACGAAGCGCGGCAATTCCTCCGGCAGGTGCTCTTATCTGGAAGACCGATCACGCCCACCATCGCCGAAATCGGTACTGACCTCGTCGTACGTGCCGTCAGCGAGAGTGGCATCTACGACTGGATCCGAGTGGTCCAACAATTCGACGATGCCACGCACCAGCACTGCCTGCTTGTGGCTTCGCTGGCTACCGCCTTCTCGGCCGCGCTCGGTCTACGCGAGGCGGACTGCCATCGCCTGACGAAGGCTGCCCTGCTGCATGATGTCGGCAAGATCCACGTTCCGACCGAGATCTTGAACAAGCCGGGCAAGCTCACCGAGGCGGAGGCGGCGGTGATGCGCACGCATCCAGCGCGCGGTCACGCCATGCTCGTGGGCCAGGGTTTGATGACACGATGCTAGCAGCTGTGCAGTCGCACCACGAGCTGCTCGATGGCACCGGCTACCCGGATCGGCTCAAGGATTGGGAGATCCCCGAACTCGTGCGGTTGGTTACCGTCTGCGACATCTACGGGGCCCTCGTCGAACGACGTCCTTACAGACCGCCGATGGCCGGTCTGCAGGCCTACGCTATCCTAATGGGTATGGACGGTCACCTCGATGTCGACCTTGTGCACGCCTTCCATCCTGTAGCTGTGGCATTCGATCCATCTGTACCGAACGTGGAGTGAGGCTGCGGGACAGGAATGAAACGGCAACAGAGTTTCGTTTTGGAAGAGCCCGGGCTGAAAACTACTGTACACTCTATCATGAGCGCGTCCTTCACACACTTGGATCGGGTGCTCTGGGAGGTCACTGAAGCGCTATACTGCGGTCGCCTGCAAGATGAACATCTCATTGCCGTTGGCAGGCTGTATGCCGGCATCGGGGCTACAAGTCTCCCGAAAAGCGGATGCGGGACGATGAGCAGAAATCATTCCATTGCGCCCGAAGGGGGCTGAGCAATCGGCTCTCGCTCGGATCGATGTCGCCGCCGTAGCGCTCCTGGCCGGGGGCCAAGCTACGAGCCTGCAGGCGGCGCGGGCTGAGGTGACCCTCGCAGACCTGCGGCTACGGCGGGATGAAATGACGGCGCTGCTCTCCGACCTGCGTAGCCGGGAAACGAGTAGGCTACCTCATATCGATGTTGCGAACGCCAATCTCATCGTCGCGATCGTTCAAGGGCTGGTACAGATCGACCTGTTCATTGCGCAGGCCCGTGGCCTCATAGAGAGAACCGAGCAACCGGGTGTTCCGCAGCCTCAGGCATTCAGACAGGCGCTGAAAGGCGCCTAGTGCCGGTAGCGTTCGGCGAGGGCCATGAGGGCTCCTGCGAGCTCGGTGAGGTTGGCCGAGGCCGCCTCGACCTCGCGGGTGCCGGCGGCGGTCTGCTGGCTCGCCTGGCGGATGTTCTGCAAGGCGCCCATCACCTGCTCGATGCCGAGCTGCTGCTGGTTGGTCGACGCCACGATCTGCTGGAAGGTCTGCACGTTCTCCTCCACCCGCCCGGTGATCTCCTCGATCGTGCGCTGGGTCGTGTCGGAGCGCGCCT
>NZ_JAKSYA010000029.1:0-317 GCF_022829485.1 Methylobacterium sp. J-059 | reverse complement strand
GTCGGCCTCGCGCGCTTGCTCCAGTCAAGCGTCGACTGCGTCGGCTCGGCCGTCTTTATGCGTCCGTAGCTCATCGCCTTGTGGCGGGAGGCGTTGGCCGTCACCTTGGGCCCGTCCACCGCCACGTTGGCGAACTGGAGCAGACCAGCCGCACGGCACAGGCGCAGCACCTGCACGTACAGGGCCGACAGGGTCACGCGGGTGCGCGTGTGGGAGGTGGCCGTGGTGCGGAAGGCCGTGCTGTTCAGCCTGGGCGCCCGCATGCGTGCGTCCCGTTGCGCGCAGTGCCGGGTGATGTCGGAAGAGCACGCGGTGGG
>NZ_JAKSYA010000003.1:0-972 GCF_022829485.1 Methylobacterium sp. J-059 | reverse complement strand
CCCAAGGGCATCGACTTCTCGTACCTTCGCTCGATGCTCGAGGGCAGCTTCATGAGCCGGGCCAACTCGATCGTCATCCCCGGCGGCAAGCTCGACCTCGCGATGCAGCTCATCCTCAAGCCGATCATCATGCAACTCGTCTAGCGCAAGCGCCGGCTCGCCTGACCGCACGGGTCGTCCCGGGCAATAAGTCCGGCTGTTTTGGCCGGGCTTCCCCACCCATCATCAGCCCGCGCGAGGCAGATGACACGCCCTAGAGGCAGGGACGCTTCCTCCGAGTACACCAACGTGCTGAGGATGTTCCTTAAGATTGTGCCTACGCGACGGCGCTATGCCGGCGGCGGTCGCTTGTCTCACTCGACCAGACTGCAGCGTTGATTTGACGTCAGCGGAACAGCGACAGACCAATATCAAGCAGGCAGAGGCCGCCAACGATCAGGCTACCGCTTATGCTCTCGACTGCAGCCTGTCGCGCGGGTCGGCATGGAGCAATGCCCGCGAGCGACACTCCCGAGACGAGGCACAGTAGGCTCAGAACAAACATTGCGACTCCTCGGTAGCCTTCGTGATCCCTACCAGCAGAAGAGGGAGTGGTTCCGCTTATTGAATGCTTTTGTAGTCAGTCAATCTATTAACTAAGTTTCTTAACTAAACCAATATGACCGGTTAATATTGAGTTAGAATTTACCTCGGTTTTCTAGGTAAATGTCGGGGCAGGCAGGTGCCTGTAGACGCTTCCCCAGGTTCTAAAAATGGCTCCGCAAGCGACGCGACAGCTTCCATGGCTTTCTGGTGTCTTGCTGGCGGTGCCGGCCGTGCTCCTCACCTCCGGCGAGGCCAGCGCCCATGTGAAGTGGTTCTGCGCCTACGACGTCGCCGGCCAGCCCCGCGGCCTCGAGCAGGTGCTCTGCCTCGACTTCGAGTGGCTCGTCGGCCTGTCGGTCCTGTGCCTGATGTTCGGGTGCCTCGCCG
>NZ_JAKSYA010000079.1:0-987 GCF_022829485.1 Methylobacterium sp. J-059 | reverse complement strand
GCGGCCGAGGCGACGTTGCCGGGTGTCGTGAAGAGGGTGCCGTTGTCGGTGAGCACCGTGTGCACCTTGTAAGGCACGGCCTCGATGAGATGGCGGAGGAAGTCAGCTGCGACCCGCCGCGTGGCCTTCTCGTGAAGCTCGACGAAGGCGAACTTGGTCGTGCGGCCTATGACGACGAGCAGTTAGAGCCGCCCTTCCACCGTGTGGACCTCAGCCAGATCGATGTGAAAGTACCCGAGCGGATAAGCCTTGAAGCGCGACCGCTTGGGCTTGTCGCCGTCGACCTCCGGCAATCGGCTGATACCGTGGCGCTGCAGGCACCGATGCAGCGACGAGCGGGTCAGGTGCGGGATCATCGCCTGGAGCGCGTAGAGGCAGTCATCGAGCGGCAGGAGCGTGTGACGCCGAAAGGCGACGACGACCGCCTCGTCCTCGGGTGACAGCACCGTCGAACGTGGATCCTTAGGCCCCGTGCGCTGGTCGGCGACTGAGGTCCGCTGCCGCCACTTGGCGACCGTCTTCTGGTTGATCCCGTAGCGCTTCGACAGCGCCCTCAGGCTCGCTTGACTATGCTGGATCGCTCCAAGGATCGCCTTAGTCGTCGTGGCGCTGCCGTGAAAAACCCGGCCCATAGCGCGTCCCTCCACTCCGACGTGAAGATCGCACCATCAAACCACGAGATCAAACATCTAGCCGGCACCACGTCGAGACGCTCAGAGACGTCCTGGCCGATCCGGTGCAGGGCACCCGCGCAGCATGGGCAAGCGGTGCTGGCGACGTCGACGAGGCACTCGACCGGCGGCAGGCGGGCGGGCAGCGCCCTACGGTTCATGCGCCGCTTGACCTTCTAGGGCGTGTCATCGCTTGAGCCAGTCGAGGGCGGCCGCGAGGCAGAGGACGCCCATGAAGCTGGCGGCGGTTTTCTCGTATCGGGTGGCGATGGCGCGCCATTCCTTGAGCCTGGCCCAGAGGCGCTCGACCTGATTG
>NZ_JAKSYA010000156.1:0-426 GCF_022829485.1 Methylobacterium sp. J-059 | reverse complement strand
TTCTCGCCGCCTTCGCCCTGCCGGAGACGCGGGGGAAGGTGCTGCACGCCGACGGGTAGGGGGACGGGTTTGTCCCTCCCCCCTTAAGCGGGGGAGGGTGGGCCTCGCGTCAGCGAGGGCCGGGAGAGGGGAGCGACCCCGCCGGACAACGCGCTCCCCTCCCCCGGCCCGCCGCCCCCGCCACCCTCCCCCGCGCGGGGGGGAGGGAAAGTCTGCGTCATGTCCGGAGGAGGGGCCGCCCGGACCCCCATCCGCTATTGCCCGGCCGCCGACGCGCCTCCCGCCGGCCTGACGCGCTACGCGGTGCCGGCTGGGGCGGTCGACAGCCATGCCCACGTCATCGGCCGGCCGCCGGCCCACGCGTTCGTGGAGAATCGCAGCTGCACCACGCCGGCGCCGCCGGCCCCGGTGCATCTGGCGATGCGC
>NZ_JAKSYA010000155.1:0-2241 GCF_022829485.1 Methylobacterium sp. J-059 | reverse complement strand
GGCGAGCGGTGGACGAGCCACCAGGTCAAGCGGGAGGCGCTCGACGTGGGCCGCATCCACGGCCCACGTCGGCAGCCCCTTGCCCTGGGGTGGGCCCACGACCGGATGCCCGTCGGTGCCGTGAAAGCGGAAAACGGGTGCGGGAATTGCCTTTTTCCCCCCCCTCCAGCGCATCATCCCCGCTGGGGCCTGGCCCATCTTGCCATGGGTTGGACCATGCGAACCCATCTGTTTGTTGCCGGCCTTGTCCTTGCGGTCCCGGGCCCCGCCGGCCCCCCCCCCCCCCGCCCCTCGAAACGACTGTGGAGATCCGGTCGCTATCTCGCCGCGCCGTTCGTGATCGCGGAGCCAGAGCGTAGGTGGACACCCTCGGAGACATCGCAGGCGATCGCGTCGTGGTGGAGTGCCTGTCGTGCCGCCGAAGGGGCGTCTACGCGACAGACGGCCTTGTGGCTCGGTTCGGACCTACGATGCAGCAGCTCGATGCGCTCCGGCACCTGTCGGGCTCGTGCCGGCATCAGCGCCACCCAGGGTCGCCGCCCGAGCGCAAATACGATAGCGCGTGTCAGGCCCGGCTCATCCTACCGCCCTCGAAACAACAGATCGTGCCGACGCCGATCCAGCGCGGCCTGAACGTCGAGGCCTGGACGACGTCGGGCTCGATTCAGTGGCACTTGGCGACGGTGTGGAGCATCGAGCTCGGCCACCTCGTGCTCGATGCCGTGGCGACGCTCTACCCGGACCATGAGGTCACCCTGCGTCAGGCCTGCCGGGTCATTGCAAAGCGCGAGAAGCCGGATTGAGGTTTGCCCCGCTCATGCCAGCCGCGCCAACACTTCCGCCGTAAGCAGCAGCAGGCCCCCGAGCCGATCGGGTGGGGCTGCAAGCTTGGGCGGTTTATACAACCTATAATTGCATGGCTGAAGGTCGAGGCCGGGGCTCGCAAGAGGTGCCTGAACCCCAGTTTCGATGGGCAAAATAGCAGGGCATCGACCTCCAACGGCTGACGATTGCAGCCGATTCAAGCCCGTTAATCAATTCTAAGTAGATCGCATCCATCGCATAATTCGCGCATAAGTTGTGTTTCAGGATAGCACGCGCATAATCGTGCGACGGCAGGCCGACCTGCCGCGATCGTTCAGGATGATCGACGACGGAAAACATCCTGCGCCGGGCGACAGCACGTTTTGGACACGCATCTACCAGACAGCATTCGGAAGGAGACAAACCGTGAAGACTACGACGGACCCCATCGACCTCGCCGCCAAGATCCTCACGAGCTACGTCGCCCACAACTCTGTGCCCGCCACGGGGCTGCCGGACCTGATCCGCATGGTTCACGACTCGATTACGGGGCTGACCATTCCGCCGAAGCCGGCGCTGACGAAGCCAACCAATGCGGAGATTCGCAAGTCGATCTCGCCGGACGCCATCATCAGCTTCGCAGACGGCAAGCCCTACAAGGCGCTGCGCCGGCACCTGACGCTGCGCGGACTGTCGGCCGAGGCCTACCGTGCCAAGTGGGGCCTGCCGGTCGACTATCCCCTGGTCTCGGCCAACTACAGCGCGCGCCGCTCGGTGATCTCCCGCACCATCGGGCAGAACCAGCGCCTGCGCTTTCAGCAAGCGGCGGAGTGATCCGAAGACCTGCTCGACGGTTCCCATCGACACCGCGCCGGTCTGCGCTAAGCGGGGAGGTGTCGGTCGGCATCACTGGATCGTATCGGGACTGGCCATTAGCCCGATGCTCCGTGGCCGCCATCAGCCCGGCAAACCATCTGCGTAACCGTGGTCGGGAGAATTTATCGCTTGATAGGATTTGTCGATGGTGGGTCGTAGCGATCCTTGAGCTCGGCACGCCCCGCGTCAGTAATCCTGTACTCGTTGAGGTCCTTTTCCGGGGCCGTCCGCCCGGTGGCGACGACCATGCCCAGCACCTCAAGGCGCCGCATGTAGGCGGTCAGTTTGTAGAAGCTTGCCCCGGTCTGAGCCAGGGTCTGAAGGCGGTAGAGGCTGCCCGGTGGAAGCTTGTGCATCGGCCTGCAGCTCTTGGGTCAGAACTGCACCGCCTCGATATCGTCCTCGTAGATCGAGTCCGGTTGGCAGGCGTGCCACTGCTTCTTCTCGTCGGTTTGGCCTTTGCGACCCCAGCAGTAGCCGGCTTGCGCCAGGCGGCCGCTCAGACGGTCGCGGAGACGGCATTGCTCTCGGGCGACGTCAGCATCTCCTGAGCCCTCACAC
>NZ_JAKSYA010000154.1:0-347 GCF_022829485.1 Methylobacterium sp. J-059 | reverse complement strand
GCGCCATGAGAGCGGCGTCCGCATCGTCTTCGGCGCGCATCGCGGTCTCGCCGTTGGGGGCGACCTGAAACACGCTCCATGCCTCGGAATGACGCTCGATCGCCGTGAGGATGGGGTCCGCTTGGAGGGGGATGCGATCAGTGTCGAGGACGACGGGGCTAAGGGACTGGCTGAAATCGGGGAAATGGACGTGCGACATCGGTCGGGCTCTAGAGGGCTCGGGAGGGCAGGCGGGACAGGCGAAGGTGGAGGGGCGTTGACGAGTGTGCCGCCGGATTCGACGATGTCGGCGGCGAGGATGAAGGAGCGGCCTGCGACGTCGCCCATCATGTGCATCACCTCGGATC
>NZ_JAKSYA010000153.1:0-90815 GCF_022829485.1 Methylobacterium sp. J-059 | reverse complement strand
GCGCACCGCGTTGCCGGCGGCGTCCTGCGGCAGCACCTGCCAGACCGCGTCCCAGGTGCCGACGTCCGACCACGGGAACGACACCGGCAGCACGCCGGCGCGCGTCGTGCGCTCCATCACCGCGTAGTCGATCGAGATCTTGGGCGCCTGCCCGAACGCCGCCGCGTCCAGGCGCACGAAGTCGAGGTCGACGCCGGCCCGCTCCAGCGCCGCGCGGGCGGCGGAGAGCACCGCGGGCGCGTGCGCCTCGAGCTCGGCCAGCATCAGGTCGGCCCGGAACAGGAAGTAGCCCGAGTTCCACAGGGCGCCCTCCGCGATCAGCGCGGCGGCGCCCTCCGCATCCGGCTTCTCGACGAAGCGCGCCACCGCGAAGGCGCCCTCGGCCTCCAGCAGCGCCCCCCCGCGGCGGATGTAGCCGTAATCGGTCGCCGGGCGCGTCGGCTCGATGCCGAGCGTCATGGTGTAGCCGGCCCGCGCGCCGACCGCCGCCGTGCGCACGGCGGCGGCGAAGGCCGGCACGTCGCCGATCACGTGGTCGGCGGCCATGATCAGCACCACCGCCTCCGGGTCTGCCTTGGCCGCGTGCAAGGCCGCCACCGCCACGGCGGCGGCCGAGTCGCGCCCCTCCGGCTCCAGGATGATGTCGGCGGACATCCCGGCCTGGGCCAGCTGCTCGGCGACGATGAAGCGCGACTCGGCCGCCGCGATCACCGCCGGCCGGGCGAAGACCGCCGCGTCGCCCACCCGCCGCGCGGTGGCCTGGAACGTCGATTCCGACGCGTCCACCAGCCGCGCGAACTGCTTCGGCATGCTCTCGCGCGATACCGGCCACAGCCGCGTGCCCGAGCCGCCGCACAGGATCACGGGCAGGATGCGGACGGTGCTCATCGGACGACTCCTGTTCCTGGGACCGGGCCGCACGGCCCGGTCTCGGCGAACCCACGGTAGCGCCCGCGCCGCCGCGAGGCGACTCGATGCCGGTCCAGCCGGCCGCGAATCCGTCGTGATGGCAAACGCCCGGCGTCGGGCGCCTCGGCCGGCGGCCTCACTCCAGCCCGAACGTCCGCCCCGGGAACCCGGCCGCATCGAAGTAGCGCTGGTCCCCGACCTGCTGGAAGCGCAGCACCGCGGTCAGGCCCGCCGGCGACGGTTCCGAGCGGAGCGTGCCGGCCTGCGCCTGCGGTACCGGCGCCTCCCGCATCGCCTCCCGCATCGGGCGGCCGATCAGGCGGCCCTTGGCGGGGATCTCGAGCTTGAGCAGGGCGGCGAGCGTCTGCCCGACATCGGCGTTGCTCACCGGCAGCGGGTCGACGAAGCCGGCCTTGAAGCTCGGGCCGATGGCGGCCATGAAGTTGTGGGTGTCGGCCCGGCTGAAGCTGCCGTGCATGCCCTGGCCCTGCTGCAGCGCCGTGTCGGCGACCTCGACGACGCAGGTCTCCGGGTTGGCGCAGCCGGTGCTGTACGAGCGGAAGTTGACGACGATCGCCGGCGTCGGCGTCGCGGCCTCGCCCTTCAGGTTCACCGCCGAAAGCGGCAGCGTGCCGGGGAAGCGCCCGAGCGCGTCGTCGACGAAGAGGCCGCTGACGTAGTCCTGCGCCAGGAGCGCCGCGATCGTGCGCGCGGCGAGCGCCGTGTCGCCCTTCGGCAGGTAGACGAGGTCCGAGCCGCCGTTGACCGCGACGACGAGGTCCGGCGCCTTCGGGTCGGGGCCGAGCAGCGCGTTGCCGAGCTTCGGCCGCTGGCCGGCGAGGACGGGGGCGGCGCTCGCATCGGGCTCGTGCAGCGGCAGGCCGAGGGCGGCCGCGAGGTCGAGCGCGAGGAAGCCCGGCGGCAGCTGCCCCGCGGGCACGCCGGGAAGCGCGGTCTTCGCCGACGGGCTCGTCGCGCTCTCCTTCGAGATGGTCGAGAAGCCGTGGTCGGCGGCGACGACGATGTCGGTGGTGTCGGCCAGCCCGAGCGCGTCCAGCGCCCGGCGCAGCGCCGCGAGGTTGTCGTCGGCGTTGCGGATGCCGGCGAGCGAGGTCGGCCCGTTGATGCCGGGCACGAGCTTGCCGAGGCTGTCGCCGTGGTTGTGCTGCACGGCGTCCGGGTCGCGCGACCAGTAGACCAGCACGAACGGTTCTTCGCGGGCCTTGAACAGCGGCAGCACGACCTTCGTGGCGACGTCGACGAAGTAGGCTTGCTGCGCGACGTTGGCGACCAGCGTGCCCGGCGTCGTCGCGTCGCCGGCCTTGCCGTTCTCCCCGCGCGAGGGGGCGGCCAGCGGCAGGTCGCCGGCCGCCAGCAGGCCCCGCATCTCGGCGCTGAAGGGGATGCCGCGCGCCGAGCCGGTGTCGTCGTCGACGATGATCGTCGGGGCGCCGTCGCGGCTGGTGTTGTCGAAGTTGAGGGTCGGCCCGAGCTTGCCGATCGCCGCGGTGCTGATCCCGGCCTTGGCGGCGGCCCGCAGCACCGTCTCCTCGTTGAGCCAGTCGCCGTTGAAGAATCCGTTCATCTCGCCGAGCACCGCGTCGTTCTCGACGAAGGGCGTCACCGTCCCGTTCTGCGCCGCGACCGGCTTGCCGACGTAGATCGTGTTCGAGAAGTCGCCGGTGTCGCCGAGGTGGTGGCCGGTCGCCATCGCCGAGCCGTTGGCGGTGGTGAAGGTCGGGAACAGCGAATGGCTGTTGGCGAGGTTCACGCCCTGGTCGCGCAGCGCCGCCATGGCGGGCGCGGTCTCCGGGGTGACCATCCCGGCGCGCATCCCGTCGGGGACGAACAGGATCACGTTGCGGGGGCGCTCGGCCGCCGCGGCGGCGGTGCCGAGCAGGCCGGCGACGATGACGCCGTTGAGGATCGCACGCATCGCCGTCGTCTCCTGAAGCGCCGGCTGGAACGCGGCTCGGGGCCGCTTCTCCCCACGTCCCCATGACGTCCGTGTGACGACGAACGCGGGCGGGGCGGCGGGCGGGTCGGAATCCCCGGCCCGCCCGCGCGATCGGGGCGCGACGCCTACATCGGCGGTGTCAGCCCGTTCTTGCCGACGGCGACCCGGCGGGCGCTCAACGCGCTGCCGTCGCGGGCCGCGGTGACGAAGGCCTTGGCGCCGGGCTTCAGGACCGCCCGGTCGGCCGGCTCGAAGGTCACCACCGGCACCTGGGGCGGCACGACCACCGTCTGCGCGCCGTCCTTGTAGGTCACGGTCAGCGTGCGCTCCCCGCCGCCGGCGGCGCTGGCCGACACGGTGCCGTTGGTCATCGCGCTCTTCACCCGGGGGGCCGGGGCGTCAGCCTTGACCGTGCCATTGGTCATGGCGCTCTTCACCCGGGCGCCGCCGGCGGTGGTGTCGGGGATCGCGTCCCAGCCGTAATGGCCCTCGCCGGTGCCGCGCATGGCTTCGGGGAACAGCACGACCTCGATCGCGGTGCGCGGGCTCTCGCCCTTGGTGGCGGTGCCGATGAAGGTGCCCTCCTTCACGTCTTCGAGGCTGGCCTTGACCACCGAGACGAACTTGGTGTCGTCGCCGAGCGCGATCGTCTCCGACACGCCGTCGATGGTCTTCAGGGTGATCGCGCCGGGCGCGACCGCCTCGATCGTGCCGCGCAGGCGCTCGACGACCGGGGCGGCCTGGGCGCCGCCGATCGACAGGAGGCCGGCGAGGGCGAGAAGCGGGAGGCGTGTCATGAGGGTCCTGTCGTTGGGAAGGCCCGACCATCCGGCACGATCGTCCGAAAGCCTGCGGCTGCGGCCCGACCGCTATCATGCCGGCGCCGGGCCCGGCACCCGCCGGCCGGCGCGGCCATCCGCCTCGCCGGGGCTCGGCCGCGGGGCCTTGCCGCGAAACCTTTCCGGCCGATCTGGTGTTCGAACCGACGGGCCTTTCGCCCGCTCCACCATCGGACAGGCATGCAGATCCACCTCGACGCGGTCGGCGGCATGGCCGGCGACATGTTCGTCGCCGCCCTCCTCGACGTCTTTCCCGAGCACGCCGAGGGCGTGTCGGCGAGCGTCCGCGCGGCGAGCCGGGCGGGCGTCGCCTGCCGCGTGCTGCCGCACAACGACGGCGTGCTCCAGGGCAGCCGCTTCCTGGTCTCCGGGCCCGGCGAGCCCGGTCCCGCGCCGCAGGGCGCGGACCGGCACGCGCACGGCCATCACGCGCACGGCCCCCACGATCACGATCCTGCGCACGGCTCGTCGCACGCCCACGCCCACGCGGGCGACCACGGTCACGATCACCGCCCGTGGTCCGAGATCCGCGTCGCGCTCGAACGCGCCGATCTCGAAGCGGCGGTGCGCGGGCACGCGCTCGCGATCTTCGGCCACCTCGCCGAGGCGGAGGCGCGCGTGCACGGCATCGCGGTCGAGCAGGTGGCGTTCCACGAGGTCGGCGCCTGGGATTCGATCGCCGACATCGTCGCCGCCGCCCACCTCGTCGCCGCGCTCGGCGCCACGCGATGGAGCGTCGGCGCCCTCCCCCTCGGCTCCGGGATGGTGCGCACGCAGCACGGCCTGCTGCCGGTACCGGCCCCGGCGACCGCGCTGCTGCTCGACGGCTTCCCGACCCGCGACGACGGCGTGCCGGGCGAGCGGGTGACGCCCACCGGCGCCGCGATCCTGCGCCATCTCTGCGGCGGGGCCGGATCGGCGCCGAGCGGCCCGCGCCGTCTTGGGCGCTCCGGCGTCGGCTTCGGCACCAGGCGCCTGCCCGGCCTGAGCAACTGCGTGCGGGTGCTCGCCTTCGATGACGCGGCCCCGATGGCGGCGCCGGAGACGCATCCGGACCATCGCACGATCGCGGTGATCGAGTTCGAGGTCGACGACCAGTCCGGCGAGGACTTGGCCATGGGGCTCGACCGCCTGCGGATGCGGGACGACGTGCTCGACGTCGTGCAGATGCCGGTCTTCGGCAAGAAGGGCCGGATGATGGCGCATGTCCGCCTGCTCGCCCGCGCCGACGCCCTCGATGCCGTGGTCGCCGCGTGCTTCTCCGAGACCGCGACGATCGGCCTGCGCCACGCGCTCGTCGCCGGCCGCGCCCTGCCCCGCCGGGCCGCGACCGTCGCGGTCGAAGGCCGGGACGTGCGGGTCAAGCTCGCGGAGCGGCCGGGCGGGCCCACCGCCAAGGCCGAGGCCGACGACGCCCGGTCGCTTGGCGGTCACGCCGCCCGGGCCGCCCTGCGCCGCGAGGCCGAGCGGATCGCCCTCGAGAGGCCGGAGCCGACGTCGTGAGCGCCCTTCCCACTCGGCTCGAGGCCGTCCTGCGCGAGATCGGGTCCGTCGCCGTGGCGGTGAGCGGCGGCGTCGACAGTCTGACGCTGGCGGCGCTCGCCCATCGCGTGCTCGGCGCCGACGCCGCGCTGATGGTGCATGCCGCCTCCCCCGCCGTGCCGGCGGAAGCCACCGCCCGCGTCCGCGCCGAGGCGGCGCGCGCCGGCTGGAGCCTGCGGGTGATCGAGGCCGGCGAGTTCTCCGATCCGGCCTATCGCGCCAACCCGGTGAACCGCTGCTTCTTCTGCAAGACCAATCTCTACGGCGCGATCCGCGGCGTCACCGACCGGCCGATGGCCTCGGGCGCCAACCTCGACGACCTCGGCGAGTACCGGCCCGGCCTCGACGCCGCGGCCGGCTACGGCGTCCGCCACCCCTACGTCGAGGCCGGCCTCGACAAGGCGGCGGTGCGGCGGCTGAGCCGCGATCTCGGCCTCGGCGCGGTGGCCGAGCTGCCCTCCGCCCCCTGCCTGTCGAGCCGGGTCGAGACCGGCATCCGCATCGAGCCGGAGGTGCTGGCCTTCATCCACGCGGTCGAGCGCCGCGTCGGGGCCGCGCTGGCGACCCGGGCAGAGCCGGGCCGCGCCGTGCGTTGCCGCGTGCGCGCCGCTGGGATCGTCGTCGAGCTCGATCCGGCGAGCCTCGCGGCGCTCGATGCCGGCGGCCGGGACGCGCTCGAAGGCTGGATCGCGGCGCAGGCACCGGGACGCCTCGCCGCGAACGCGGTCCGCTTCGAGCCCTACCGCACCGGCAGCGCCTTTCTCGTCGGCGGCGGGGCCCGGGCATGAGCGTTTCCGACGAGTTCACCCTGGATTTCGCCCGCGCCGAGCGGATCGGCCTCGAGGAGGCGGTGTTCTGCGCCGGCAAGTCCGCCGCGCAGATCGACGCGATCCTCGCTGCCGCGGCCGAGCGGGAGGCGCGCTTCCTCCTGACCCGCCTCGACGCGGACAAGCACGCCGCCCTGCAGGCGGCCCACCGCGCGGCGCTGGATTACTGCCCGGTCTCGCGCACCGCCGTCTTCGGTGCTGCCCGTCCGGTCGAGGGGCCGGCCCGCATCGCCGTGGTCGCGGCCGGCACCTCCGACGTGCCGGTCGCCCGCGAGGCGTTGCGGACGCTGGCCTACCAGGGTTGCGCGGCGACCCTCGTCGCCGATGTCGGCGTCGCCGGCCTGTGGCGGCTGACCCGGCGCCTCGACGAGATCCGCGCGCACCCGGTGGTGATCTGCGTCGCCGGCATGGACGCGGCGCTGCCCAGCGTGCTCGGCGGCCTCGTCGCCGGCGTGGTGATCGGCGTGCCGACCTCGGTCGGCTACGGCGTCGCCGAGGGCGGCCGCACGGCGCTCGACGCGATGCTCGCGAGCTGCGCCCCCGGCCTCGCGGTCGTCAACATCGACAACGGCTACGGCGCGGCCTGCGCCGCCCTGCGCCTGCTCCACACCGCCGAACGCCTCCGGGCGGCCGGCTGAACCGATCCGTCGCCCGAACTCAGGAGAATCCCATGGAACGCCGCAGCTTCCTTCAGAGCGCCGTCGTCGGCGCGGGCCTCGCCGCAGCCGGCGGCAGCACCGCCACCGCGGCCGTCGACCCGACGGCCCTGCCCGGCAACCGGCCGTCCGATCCCGCGAGCCTCCCCCTCGTCACCGATCCGGGCGAGCGCCGCGGCGAGATGCTCTATCGCGCCTTCGGGCGCCATTCCGACAAGATCTCGGCCATCGGCATGGGCGGGTTCCACCTCGGCAAGAGCGCGGTGACGGACGACGAGGCGACGCGGCTGATCCACCAGGGGATCGAGCGCGGCATCACCTTCATGGACAATTGCTGGGACTACAACGAGGGCCGCTCCGAGCTGCGCATGGGCGCGGCGCTGCAGGAAGGCAGCCGGCGCGACAAGGTGTTCCTGATGTCCAAGATGGACGGGCGCACCAAGGAGGAGGCGACGAAGCAGATCGACGCCTCGCTGCACCGCCTGCGCACCGACCGGATCGACCTCGTCCAGCACCACGAGATCCTGCGCTACGACGACCCGGACCGGGTCTTCGCCGAGGGCGGCGCGATGGAGGCCTTCGTCGAGGCGAAGAAGGCGGGCAAGCTGCGCTACATCGGCTTCACCGGGCACAAGGACCCGCGCATCCATCTGCAGATGCTGGAGGTCGCCCACGAGCGCGGGTTCCAGTTCGATTCGGTGCAGATGCCGCTCAACGTCATGGACGCGCATTTCCGCTCGTTCGGCCACCTCGTCCTCCCCTACCTCGTGCAGAACGGCATCGCCGCGCTCGGCATGAAGACCTTCGGCGACGGCGTCATCCTGAAGAGCGACGCGCCGATCAAGCCGATCGAGTACCTGCATTTCGGCCTCAACCTGCCGGTCTCGGTGCTGATCACCGGCATCCAGAGCCAGCGCGACCTCGACCAGGCGTTCGAGGCGGTGAAGACCTTCCGCCCGATGGACAAGGCGGCGGTCGCCGAGCTGCTCGGGCGCAGCCGCCCCTACGCGCTCGAAGGCAAGTACGAGCTGTTCAAGACCAGCGCGACCTTCGACGGCACCGCCAAGAACGCGGCCTGGCTCGGGGAGGACGTCCCGGGGGTGAAGACCCTCGCCCCGACGATGGAGTGATTTTTGCCAGGGTGTCGGTGACCCCTGGCGCCCGCCGCCCATCCATCCGATGATCGACCCGACCCTACCGTCAGGACACCCCATGAAGCGTCTCGCCGCCCTCGCTCTTCCCGCCCTCGTCCTGCTGCCGCAGGCGGCGCTCGCCCATCCCGGCCACGGCGAGGCCGCGGGCCTCGTCCACGGCTTCCTGCACCCGGTGAGCGGAGCCGACCACGTCCTCGCCATGGTCGCGGTCGGGCTGCTGGCGGCCCTGCGCGGCGGCCGGGCCCTGTGGGCGCTGCCCGCGGCCTTCCTGGCGCTGATGGCGGCGGGCGCCGGGCTCGGCATGGCGGGCGTCGAGGTCTCCGGCCTCGGCCTGCCGGTGGCCGAGACCGGGATCGCCCTGTCGGTGGTCGCCTTCGGCCTCGCGGCCGCGTTCGGCCTCCGGCTTCCGGTCGCCGCGCTCGGCGCCCTCGTCGGCGGCTTTGCCGCGTTCCACGGCTACGCCCACGGCGCGGAGATGCCCGAGACCGCCTCCGGCCTCGTCTACGGCCTCGGGTTCCTCGCCGGCACCGCCCTGCTCCACGCCGCCGGCCTCGGCCTCGGCCTGGCGATCGCGGCCGGCACCCGCCGTACGGTCATGGCTCCCATGCTCGGCGGCGCGGTGGTCGCCTCCGGCGTCGTGCTGCTCGCAGGGCATTTCTAAGTCGAGACCTCCGGCGGGGCAGGCACCCGCCGGAGTTCGAGCTTCCGAGATCTATGATTCATCTTTCAAGACGGCTGATTTCCACCAACCTGGACTCTATAGTTCTCAGTTTGGAACGATTATGATTTGAGCATGTGACGAACAAGCCTCTTCCAATTTCGGCGCGGCCGGGTATGCGATGCATCCCATGCGCGCGCTCCGTCTCACCCTCCCCCTGCTCGCCGGCCTGGCCGGCCTCACCGCCTCCGCGGTCGCCAAGGAGATCCCCGTCGGGCCCCACGTGACCCAGAACGGTCTCGAGGTCGCGGCGGTGTACCTGCAGCCGATCGAGATGGACCCGCCCGACATGATGCGCGCGGCGGCGCAGTCCGACCTGCACCTCGAGGCCGACATCCGCGCCGCCAAGGACAACCGCAACGGCTTCGCCGAGGGCGATTTCGTGCCGTCGCTGACCGTGACCTTCGAGGTGGTGAAGCTCGACGGCGACAAGCCCACCGACCAGAAGGTCTCGGGGCCGCTGATGGGCATGGTCGCCAACGACGGCCCGCATTACGGCGACAACGTCAAGCTGTTCGGGCCGGGCCGCTACCGCCTCAAGCTCACCGTGGCGCCCCCCGGCCCGCACGCCCATTTCGGCCGCCACGTCGACAAGGAGACCGGGGTGGCCGAGTGGTTCAAGCCGTTCGACATCACCCAGGACTTCACCTTCGCCGGCATCGGCAAGAAGGGCGCGTACTGAGGATGCGGGCCGCGACCGGTCTTCCCGCCCGCTGGGCGCTGCTCGCCCTCGCACCGCTTCTCCTGGCGCCGCTTCTCCTGGCGCCTCGGGCCGCGCGCGCCGACGACATGCCGGTGATCAAGGTCGAGATGAAGGACGGCGTGATCCTGCCCGCGATCATCGAGGTTCCGGCCAAGACCCGCTTCAAGCTGGAGATCTCGAACACCGGAACCTCGCCGGTGGAGTTCGAGAGCCTCGAGCTGAAGCGCGAGAAGGCGCTCGCCGCCGGCTCGACCTCGTCGATCATCTTCCGCACCCTCGATCCTGGCAGCTACGACGTCTTCGACGACTTCCATCCGGAGGCGAAGGCGACGCTGGTGGCCAAGGATTCGGTGGCGAAGTAGCCGGTGGCCGGCGCGACCCTCAGCCCCGGCCGGGAGGCCTGGATCGACGGACGCCTCGCCGACTTCGGCGACTGGCTCCGCCGGCACGGCGGCGTGCTGCGCACCATCCAGTGGGCGGTGGTCGGCATCTACGTCGTGCTCGTGGCCGTGCCCGCCTTCCTGCCGCTGCCCGACCGCGGCGCCCATCTCTGGTCGAACCTGACGCTGGCGGCGCAATTCGCGTTCTGGGGCATCTGGTGGCCGTTCGTGCTGCTCAGCATGGTCATCGCCGGGCGCGCCTGGTGCGGGGTGCTGTGCCCCGAAGGCACGCTCACCGAGTTCGCCAGCCGGTGGAGCCTCGGCCGCGCCGTGCCGCGCTGGATCACCTGGGGCGGGTGGCCGTTCCTGGCGTTCGCCGGCACCACGGTCTACGGCCAGATGGTCAGCGTCTACGGCTACCCGAAGCCGGTGCTCGCCGTGCTCGGCGGCTCGACCGTGGCGGCGATCCTCGTCGGCGCCGTGTACGGGCGCAACAAGCGGGTGTGGTGCCGCTACCTCTGCCCGGTCAACGGCGTGTTCGCGGTGCTCTCCAAGCTCGCGCCGGTGAGCTTCCAGGTCGACGGCGCCGCCTGGAGCGCCTCGCCGAAGCCGAAGCCGGGGCAAGGCTTCAACTGCGCGCCCCTCGTGGCGGTGAAGACCATGCGCGGCTCGGGCGCCTGCCACATGTGCGGGCGCTGCAGCGGCTATCGCGGCGCCGTGCGGCTGGCCCGCCGCTCGCCCAACCACGAGATCGTGCACGTCGCCGGCGACGAGCCCTCCCTCGACCAGACCGTGCTGATCCTGTTCGGCATGATGGGCCTCGCCGTCGGCGCGTTCCAGTGGTCGTCGAGCCCCTGGTACATCGACGGCAAGCAGTGGCTCGCCACCTGGCTGATCGAGCGCGGCGTCACCTGGCCGCTGGAGACCTCGGCGCCGTGGTTCGTGCTGACGAACTACCCCGAGCACAACGACGTGCTCACCCTCCTCGACGGCGCGATGCTGCTCGCCTACATCGCCGCCGCCTGCCTCGGCATCGGGCTCGCGCTGACCGGCCTGGTCGCGCTCGCGACCCGTGCGGGCGGGCCGTGGTCCACCGCCCGCTTCCACCACCTGACGCAGGCGCTGATCCCGATCGCCGGCTGCGGCGTCTTCCTCGGCCTCTCGGCGCTCACGGTCAGCTTCCTGCGCGGCGAGGGCTTCGTCCTGCCCTTCGTCGACGAGGTCCGCGCCGGCCTCCTCGGCGGGGCCAGCCTGTGGAGCCTGTGGCTGGCCTGGCGGATCGCCGGCCTGTCGGCCGGCGGCCCGCGCCGGGTCGCCACCACCCTGTGCATCGGTGCCGCCGCGGGCCTCGCGGTGGCGAACTGGGCGCTTCTGTTCTGGATCTGGTAGCGCGCGAGCGCCCCATCAACGCGAAAGCCGGGATATCCGCATGATCGGAGCCTTCGTCATCGCCTTCCGCGAGGTCATCGAGGCGGGCCTCATCATCTCGATCGTGCTGGCGGCCACCCGCGGCATTCCCGGGCGCGGCCGCTGGGTCGCGCTCGGCATCGTCGGGGGCCTGGCCGGCGCCGCCCTCGTCGCGCTGTTCGCCGAGAAGATCTCGGACGCGTTCGAGGGCGCGGGGCAGGACCTGCTCAACGCCGCCGTGCTCATCGTCGCCGTGCTGATGCTGGTCTGGCACAACACCTGGATGGCGGCCCACGGGCGCGAGCTCGCGGGCGAGCTGCGGGCGGCGGGCGAGGCCGTCCGCTCCGGGCAGCGCACCGCGGCGGCGCTGGCGCTGGTCGTCGGCGCGGCGATCCTGCGCGAGGGCGCGGAGCTGGTGCTGTTCCTCTACGGCCTCGTCGCCTCGGGCGCCTCGGGGGCCGACCTGCAGGCCGGGGCGCTCGCCGGCGTCGGCGCGGGCGCCCTGCTCTCGGGCATCAGCTATTTCGGCCTCGCCGCGATCCCGAGCCGCTACGTGTTCTCGGTGACGAGCGCGCTGATCATCTTCCTCGCCGCCGGCCTCGCGGCGCAGGCGGCGCAGTTCCTGTCGAACGCCGGCATCGTCACCGGGCTCGACCAGATCCTGTGGAACTCGTCCGGCCTGATCCCGGAGAACGGCTGGCCGGGCCGCGTGCTGCACGCGCTCGTCGGCTACACCGACCGCCCGACCGCGCTCCAGGGCATCGTCTACGTCGGCACGATCCTGGTGATGGTCGGGCTGATGCAGGTGACCGCCTCGAGCAAGCGCCGGGCCCTGCGCACCGCCTGAGCGCCTCGGCCGGCACGCAACAGCGGCAACGAAAAGCCCGCCGCGATCGGATCGCGGCGGGCTTTTCTCGTCGCGTCCGCTCCCCGTACGGGGAGGCGCGGACTACTCGGCGGCGGCCGGCGCGGCCTTCGCCTTGCCCTTGTTCTTGTCGGTGCGCTCGGCGATGCGGGCGGACTTACCGCGGCGATCGCGCAGGTAGTACAGCTTGGCCCGGCGCACCTTGCCGCGGCGCACCACCTTAATCGAATCGATCAGCGGGCCGTGGACCGGGAACAGGCGCTCGACGCCCTCGCCGTAGGAGATCTTGCGGACGGTGAAGCTCTCGTTGAGGCCGCCGCCGGAGCGCGCGATCACCACGCCCTCGTAGGCCTGGACGCGGGTGCGCTCGCCTTCCTTGACCTTGACGTTCACGATCACCGTGTCGCCGGGCTGGAAGTCGGGGATGGTCTTGTTCAGTCGAGCGACTTCTTCCTGCTCGAGCTGCTGGATGATGTTCATGAATAGCTCCGGCCGTCGCGCCGCGCTGCCCCGGATGGGCTTGCGGGCGTCAGGATTTCGGCATCCTGTTTTGAGTTGGCGCCGCGATACACCAAGCCCACGCGCTTGTCGATTGCCGGCCGCGCCCGTCGATTGCCGGCGGCGATTGCCCATTGCCGGCGGGGGCCGTCGATTGCCCGCCCCGGTTGAGAAAATCCGGTCCGCGGTCCACATGGAGGATGGCGCGAGACGCGCCGTTCCCGGCCGGCCTTGAACCGGCGCAGCGGACGAGGATCCTGTCAGACATGTTCATCCAGACCGAAGCGACCCCGAACCCCGCCACCCTGAAGTTCCTGCCCGGCCGGGTGGTGCTGCAAGAGGGCACCTTCGAGGCCAAGGACGCGGACGGCGCCGCCCGCTCGCCCCTGGCGCAGCGCCTGTTCGACGTGCCCGGCGTCGCCGGCGTGTATTTCGGCCACGACTTCATCTCGGTGACCAAGGCCGACGGCGTCGACGAGTGGCCGCAGGTCAAGCCGGCCCTTCTGGGCGCGATCATGGAGCACTTCCAGTCCAGCGCGCCGGTGATGGCGGAAGGCTCCGCGCAGGCCGACGACGACGCCGAGGAATTCTACGACGCCGCCGACCACGACACCGTGGTGACGATCAAGGACCTGCTCGAGACCCGCGTGCGCCCGGCGGTGGCGGGCGACGGCGGCGACATCACCTTCCGCGGCTACAAGGAAGGCGTCGTCTACCTGGAGATGAAGGGCGCCTGCTCCGGCTGCCCGTCCTCGACCGCGACGCTCCGGCACGGCGTGCAGAACCTGTTCAAGCACTTCCTGCCCGAGATCCGGGAAGTCCAGGCGGTCTGAGACCGGCGCTTCGAAATCGCGGCGCTTCGGGTGCGCGCCCAGCCGGCACCCGAAGCGCCTTTGCAACACCTTCTCCCGAACCGCGCGCCGACGGCCGCCCCGCACTGACGGGCGCGGCCGTTTTGGCTTAGGCTCGCGGCTTCCTTCAGAGGGCGGACGGGAGCGAAGCCCCGGCGAACGGGAGTGGGCGTGCATATCCTGGCCATCGACACGGCACTCGAGCTCTGCTCGGCCTGCGTCGCGACCGAGGCGGCCGACGGGTCCGTCGATCTGCTCGCGCAGGAATCCATGACGCTCGCCCGCGGCCACGCCGAGGCGCTGCTGCCGCTGGTCGAGCGGGTGATGGCCCGGTTCGAGGCCGGGTTCGAGGGCCTGTCCCGCGTCGCCGTCACCGTCGGCCCCGGCAGCTACACCGGCCTGCGCGTCGGCCTGTCGGCGGCCCGCGCCGTCGGCCTCGCCGCCGGCATTCCCGTGGTCGGGGTCACCACCCTCTCGGCGCTGCTGGCGCCGCAGCTGGCGCTGAACGGCGACGGCCTGGTCGCCGCCGCGATCGATGCCCGCCACGGTGCGGTCTACCTCCAGGCGATGAGCGCGGGCGACGGCATCGTCGTGCCGCCGACGCACCTGCGCCTCGAGGAGGCCGCCGACCGGCTCGGGGCCGGCCCCGTCACCCTCGTCGGCTCCGGTGCCGCCCTCCTGGCCGCCGTGCTCCGGGCCCGCGGGATCGCGGTCGACGTCGCGGGCGCCGGCGGGCCCGACATCGCCTGGGTCGCCTCGCTCGGCCTGGTCGCCGACCCGGCCCAGGCCCTGCCCCGGCCGATGTACCTGCGCGGGGCCGACGCCCAGCCGCAGGACCACGCGCGGATCGCCCGCCGATGACACGCAAGCCTCATCGCTCGGACCGTTCCGGCGGCCTTCGGCCGCCGGCAAGCGCGAAGGCGCGCCGCCGATGCGGCGGATCGCCCGCGATGCGGCGGCATCGAGGGCCACAGGCATGAGCCGCCCGGTCTCGCCCTTCTGGCCGCTGGAATGGTGGCTCGCCTGGTGGGAGGCCTGGGGCCCCGAGCCCTACGTCGCGCCCTTGCGCGAGGCCGACCAGGCGCGCACGCTCGCCCGGCTCCACGCCACCGCCTTCGCGCGGCCCTGGGACGCGCACGAGTTCGAGCGGATGCTGTGCGAGCGCGCGACGCAGGGGCACGCCCTGTGGCGGGCCGGCGCGATGCAGGGCTTCATCCTGTCCCGCAAGGTCGCCGACGAGGCCGAGATCCTCACCGTCGTGCTGGCGCCCTCCGCCCGCGGCGGCGGCCTGAGCCATCGGCTGCTGCGCGAGCATCTCGGGCACCTGGCGCTGATCGGCGTCGCGCAGGTCCACCTGGAGGTCGACGAGGGCAATGCGCCCGCGCTCAAGCTCTACGCCCGGCACGGGTTCACCCGGGTGGGCACGCGGACCGGCTACTACGCGCAGGCCGACGGCAGCCGCGCGACCGCGCTCACCATGCGCGCCGACCTGACGTGAGCGCCCGGTGACGCGCGTCGGGGTGGCCCTGCGCCTGGTCGTCTGCGCGCTGGCCTTCGCGCTGCTCGCCGGTCCGCACTGGCTGGCCCTGCGCTTCGGCGAGCGCCGCGGATGGGGCCTCGCGCCGGCGCTGTTCCACCGGGTGTTCCTGGCCCTGTTCTCGGTGCGCGTGACGCAGAGCGGCACCCCGCCCCGCCCCGGCGAGGCCGCGCTGGTGCTCGCCAACCACGTCTCCTGGCTCGACATCATCGCCGTCGGCTCGCTGCGGCCGCTCTCCTTCGTGGCGAAGTCCGAGATCGCCGGCTGGCCGGTGATCGGCACGCTCGCCGCCCTCCAGCGCACGGTGTTCATCGACCGGGCGCGGCGCGGCGCGACCGCGACCGTCAACGCCGCGATCGGCGACCGGCTGGCGCGGGGCGAGCTCGTGGTGCTGTTCGCCGAGGGCACCACCGGCGACGGCACCCGCCTGCTGCCGTTCCGCTCCTCGCTCGTCGGCGCGGCGCGGGCCGCGATCCAGGCGCGAGGGGCCGACGGCGGCCTCGACCGCATCCGCCTGCAGCCCCTGGCGATCACCTATCCGCGCCGCAACGGCCTGCCCGTGGGCCGGGCCGAGCGCCCCGAGATCGCGTGGTACGGCGACATGGACCTCGCCCCCCATCTCGCCCTGTTCTTCGAGCGCGGGCCGATCGACGTCCACGTGGTCTGGGGCCAGCCGATCGCCTTCGAGGCCGGCACCGACCGCAAGGCCGTCACGGCCCAGGCGGAGGCCGCCGTCCGCGCCGCGATGAAGGGCACGGGGGCGATGCAGGGCCACGCGGGGGTGCCGGGCCACGCGCCCGCCCGGCCGCTGCCGGGCCTCACGGACGGCACGGCGGCGGCCTGAATCCCGTCAGGCCGGTTCGGGCGCGTGCGGCACGGTCGCCGTCAGCCGCAGGTTCATCGCCCTCAGCACGCGCACCGTCGTATCGAGGCTCGGATTGCCCTCCTCGGAGAGGGCCTTGTACAGGCTCTCGCGCGACAGGCCGGAGGTGCGGGCGATCCGCGTCATGCCGCGGGCGCGGGCGGCGACGCCGAGCGCGTGGCGGAAGAGCGCCGTGTCTCCTTCCTCGAAGGCCGCGGTGAGGTATTCCGCCAGCGCCTCGTCGGTCTCGAGATAGTCTGCCGAATCGTAGGGCTGCGTCTCGGTCATCCGCCGTCTCCATCCTTCAGATCTGCGGCCAGCGCCCTGGCCCGCATGATATCCCGTTGCTGGCTGCCCTTGTCTCCGCCGCAGAGCAGAACGATCAGGGCTTCGCCGCGACGGATGAAGTACAGTCGGTAGCCAGGTCCGTAATCGATGCGCATCTCGCTCACCCCGGAGCCGACCGGCTTCGCGTCGCCGGCATTGCCCAGAGCGAGACGGTCGATCCGGATCGCGATCCGCGCCTTGGCACGCGGATCCCGCAAGGCGCCGAGCCAAGCATCGAAATCAGCCGTGCGTCGGACCGGAATCCTAAATGTTCGTATTCTATAGGATACGGACTGGCAAGCGCTCGGACCGGGTCGCGACGGCGGGCCGGATCTATGATAGAGGCGTGCCGCCTCGGCCGCAGAGATGTTCGCGCGCCGTATCCCAAGGAACCCGGGACCCGACGCGGTGTCGAAAAAAGCCTTCGTCAAATCCTACGGCTGCCAGATGAACGCCTACGACGCCGCCCGCATGGCGGACGTCCTGGCCGAGCAGGGGTTCTCCGCCACCGACGCCGTCGAGGAGGCGGACGTGGTGGTGCTCAACACCTGCCACATCCGCGAGAAGGCGGCCGAGAAGGTCTATTCCGAGCTCGGCCGGCTGCGCGTGCTCAAGGACGCGCGGAAGCTCGAAGGCCGCGACACCCGCATCGTCGTCGCCGGCTGCGTCGCGCAGGCGGAAGGCTCCGAGATCCTGCACCGCGCGCCCGTGGTGGACGTGGTCGTCGGGCCGCAGAGCTACCATCGGCTGCCGGACCTGCTCGCCCGCTCGCATGCCAAGCGCGTGGTCGACACCGAATTCCCCGTCGAGGACAAGTTCGACCACCTGCCGGCGCGCCGCACCGCGGGCGTCTCCGCCTTCCTCACGGTGCAGGAGGGCTGCGACAAGTTCTGCGCGTTCTGCGTGGTGCCCTACACCCGCGGCGCCGAGGTCTCGCGTTCCGTCGCCGCCGTCGTCGCGGAGGCGGAGAAGCTCGCCGCCGGCGGGGTCCGCGAGATCGGCCTCGTCGGCCAGAACGTGAACGCCTATCACGGGCTCGGGGCCGACGGCGGCGCGGCGACGCTGGCCGACCTGATCCGCGCGGTGGGGCGCGTGCCGGGCATCGCGCGGATCCGCTACACCACGAGCCACCCCAACGACATGGGCGACGACCTGATCGCGGCCCATGCCGAGATCCCGGCGCTGATGCCCTACCTGCACCTTCCGGTGCAGTCGGGCTCCGACCGGATCCTTTCCGCGATGAACCGGCGCCACACCGGCGACGCCTACCGGCGGATCATCGACCGCGTCCGCAGGGCCCGCCCGGACATCGCCCTGTCCTCGGACTTCATCGTCGGCTTTCCCGGCGAGACCAACGCCGAGTTCGCCGACACGATGCGGCTCGTCTCCGACATCGGGTTCGAGAGCGCCTATTCCTTCAAGTACAGCCCGCGCCCCGGCACGCCGGCCGCCGAGCGCAGCGACGCGGTCCCGGAGGACGTGATGACCGGCCGCCTGCACGCGCTGCAGGCGCTGCTCGACGCGCAGCGCCACGCGTTCCAGCGCGCGGCGGTGGGGCAGGTGGTCGAGGTCCTGGTCGAGAAGGCCGGCCGCAGGCCCGGCCAGGTCGCGGGCAAGACGCCGCACCTGCTCGCCGTTCAGTTCGACGCCCCCACCTCCCGTATCGGGCAGGTCGTGCCCGTGCGCATCGTCGAGGCGGGGACCAACAGCCTGTTCGGCGCGGCGATCGAGGCCGCGGCGGCCGCGTAGGGCGGCGGGCCGGGCGATGAAGGGAGTGTTCGTGGCGTCATTCGACGGAACGGCCGGGCGCAGCGGCCCCTTGCGCGGGCGCGGGCCCGCCGCGCGGCCGCTCGGCCCGGGCTTCGGCCACGACGAGCCGGTCGAGGTCTCGCTGACCTTCGACGACAACCGCCTCGCGAGCCTCGTCTTCGGCCAGTACGACCAGAACGTCGCGCATATCGAGCGCCGGCTGGAGGTGACGGCCACCGCGCTGGGCAACCACGTCGTGCTCAAGGGCTCGCCGGACGCGACCGAGCGTGCCCGCCGGGTGTTCGAGAAGCTCTACGCCCGCGTGCGGACCGGCGGCAGCGCCCTGACGCTCGGCGACGTCGACGGCGCGATCCAGGAGGCCACCGTCCAGGGCCAGCTGTTCCCGGCGGCCGCCATCGCCGCCGAGCCGGACCGGCCGCATTTCGAGCAGATCGCCACGCGCAAGCGCGGCGCGGTCCGCGCCCGGAACGCGGCACAGGACGCCTACATCAAGGCCCTGCGCGCCAACGAGCTCGTCTTCGCCGAGGGTCCGGCCGGCACCGGCAAGACCTGGCTCGCCGTCGGCCACGCGGTCTCGCTGCTGGAGCAGGGCCACGCCGAGCGGCTGATCCTCTCGCGCCCGGCGGTCGAGGCCGGCGAGCGCCTCGGCTTCCTCCCCGGCGACATGCGCGACAAGGTCGACCCGTACCTGCGCCCGATCTACGACGCGCTCTACGACTTCATGGAGGCGCGCCACGTCGACCGCGGCCTGCAGACCGGGGTGATCGAGATCGCGCCGCTGGCCTTCATGCGCGGGCGCACGCTCACCAATGCGATCGTGCTGCTGGACGAGGCGCAGAACACCACCTCGATGCAGATGAAGATGTTCCTGACCCGGCTCGGCGAGAACTCGCGGATGATCGTCACCGGCGATCCCTCCCAGGTCGACCTGCCGCCGGGGCAGAAGTCGGGGCTGGTCGAGGCGGTGCGGGTGCTCGACGGCGTCGAGGGCATCGGCCGCATCACCTTCCGGGACAAGGACGTGGTCCGCCACGACCTCGTGCGCCGCATCGTCACCGCCTACGAGGGCGCGGCACACGGCGAGGCGGATGCCGACCGCAACCCGAACCCGCGGCGGCGGCCGCTCGCGTGATGGGGCACGCGATCGACATGGTGGTCGAGGTGGCGATCGAGGACGAACGCTGGAGCGGCGCGGTCCCCGACCTCGAAGCCTTCGTGATTCGCGCCGTCGAGGCCGGGCTCGCCGCGGCCCCCGAGCCGCCCGCCGGCCCGGTCGAGGTCAGCGTCCTGCTCGCCGACGACGCCACCGTGCAGGCGCTCAACCGGACCTGGCGGGGCAAGGACCGGCCCACCAACGTGCTGTCGTTTCCGTCCTCGCCGCAGCCCGCCCATGCCGGCGTCGCGGTGCCGCTCGGCGACGTCGTTCTTGCGTACGACACGTTGGTGCGCGAAAGTGCCGAGCAGTCGAAGCCGCTCGTCCACCACCTCGCGCATCTCCTGGTTCATGGCACCCTCCACCTGCTCGGTCAGGACCACGAGACCGGCGACGCGGACGCGGAGGCCATGGAGGCCCTGGAGGTCGCGGCGCTCGCGACCCTCGGCGTGCCCGACCCTTACGCGGACTCCGCGGCCGGCTGAGCGACGACGTCCCAACCGATCCCAGACACGAGAGACATGACCCACGATCGAAGTCGCGGCGCGGCCCAGGCCGCGCTCAGTTCCAACGAGGCGGAATCGGGTGCGCGCGAGCCCTGGTACGACCGCCTCCTCCAGGTGCTGCACCTGAAACCGCGCGATTCGCTGCGCGGCGACATCGAAGAGGCCCTGGCCGAGCCCGATTCGGGCGAGAACGCGTTCTCGCCGCTCGAGCGCGCCATGCTCAAGAACGTCCTCGGGCTGCACAAGGTGCGCGTCGACGACGTGATGATCCCGCGGGCCGACATCGTCGCGGTCTCGGTCGAGACCAGCCTCGGCGACCTGCTGAAGCTGTTCCGCACCGCCGGCCATTCCCGCCTGCCGGTCTACGGCGAGACGCTCGACGACCCGCGCGGCATGGTCCACATCCGCGACTTCGTGGACCACATCGCCGCGCGGGCCGAGGCCGCCCCGCGCCGCAGCGCCGCGGCCGCCGCCAACGGCGCGACGCCCGCCCCCGCCGAGGCCGAGGCGGCCAAGGATGCGCAGAAGCCCGCCCCGCGGGTGCGCCGGGCGCCCGCCCGCGCCCTGCGCACGCTCAACCTCGGCAACGTCGACCTCACCGCGACGCTCGCCTCCACCCGCATCCAGCGGCCGGTGCTGTTCGTGCCGCCCTCGATGCCGGCGATCGACCTGCTGGTGCGGATGCAGGCGACCCGCACCCACATGGCGCTCGTCATCGACGAGTACGGCGGCACCGACGGGCTGATCTCGATCGAGGACCTGATCGAGATGGTGGTCGGCGACATCGAGGACGAGCACGACGTGGTCGAGGGCCGCCTCGTCCAGCGCCTCGAGGGCGAGGCCGAGGTGTTCGTGGCCGACGCCCGTGCGCCGCTGGCGGAGGTCTCCGAGGCCACCGGCGTCGACCTCGTCGCGGCGGTGGGCGAGATGGCCGAGGAGATCGACACGATCGGCGGCATGATCGTGACGCTGGCCGGCCGCGTGCCCTCGCGCGGCGAGCTCATCGCCGGCCCCGGCGACCTCGAGTTCGAGGTGCTCGACGCCGACCCGCGCCGCCTCAAGCGCCTGCGCTTCCAGCGCGGGCCCGCACGCATCGCGGCCTCCGCCGTGCCGCTCGCCCTGCCCCCGCCCGCCGCGCCCCCTGCCGTCAACGCGATCGAGACGCCCGCACCGTGACGCCGGCTCCCGAAGCGCCCCCAGCAGCCACGCTGCCGGGCGGCGCGGCCGCGCGCCTGGCCAACGGCGTCATGCTGCTGCGCGGCTGGCGCCGGCTCGCCCTGAGCTTCCTCGCCGGCAGCGTCGGCGCGCTGGCGATGCCGCCCTTCGGCCTCCTGCCCGCGCTGGCCGTGTCCCTCGTCGTCGCGGTCTGGCTGGTGGACGGGGCGGCGGGCTCGCGCAGCACGGTCGCCGCCCGGCTCCGCCCCTGCGCGCTGGTCGGCTGGGCCTGGGGCTTCGGCTACCTGTTCGCCGGGCTGTGGTGGCTCGGCTCGGCCTTCCTCGTGGAGGCCGACGAGTTCCTGTGGGCGCTGCCGCTCGGCGTCGTCGGCCTGCCGCTGGCGCTCGGGCTGTTCTACGCCGCGGGCTTCGCCGTCGCCGGCCTGCTCTGGGTCCGCGGCCCGGCGCGCATCGCCGGCCTCGCCTTCGGGCTGGCGGGCGCCGAGTGGGTGCGCGGGCACGTCTTCACCGGCTTCCCCTGGAACACCCTCGGCATGGCGCTCGGCCAGAACCTCTGGCTGATGCAGTCGGCCTCCCTCGTCGGGCTCTACGGCCTGACGCTGCTCGCCGTCCTCGTCTGCGCCGCGCCGGCGACGCTCGCCACCGGCTCGCATCCGCGCAGCCGCCTCGGCCCGACGGCCGCCGCCGCGATCGTGCTGGCCGCCATGGCGCTCCACGGCGCGGAGCGGGTCGGGCCCGATCCCGACCCCACCATCGCCGGGGTGCGCCTGCGGCTGGTGCAGCCGAACCTGCCCCAGGACGCGAAGTTCCGCCCCGAGAACCGGCAGGACATCGTCGACCGCTACGTCGAGCTGAGCCGGCGCCCGCCGGAGGCCGGCGAGGCGGCGCCGACGCACATCCTCTGGCCGGAATCGGCCTTCCCGTTCCTGATCCAGCGCGATCCCGCGGCGATGGCGCAGGTCGGCGCCGGGCTGGAGCCCGGCCAGCACCTGATCACCGGCGCGGCCCGCGCCGAGGAGCCGCTGCCCGGCGAGCGCCTGCGCTACTTCAACGCGATCATGGCGATCGAGCCCGGCGGCCGCATCGTCGACAGCTACGACAAGGTCCACCTCGTGCCGTTCGGCGAGTACCTGCCCGCGCCCCTCGACGCGGCCCTGCGGGCGGTGGGCCTGCGCCAGTTCGTGGCCGTGCCGGGCGGCTTCTCGGCCGGGACGCTCGCCGGCCAGCGCATCCTCAACGTGCCGGGCCTGCCGCCGGTGGCGGCGACGATCTGCTACGAGGCGATCTTCCCCGGCGCGATCCTGCCGGCCGGCGCCACCGCCGCCGATCGGCCCCCCGGCCTGATCCTGAACGTGACCAACGACGCCTGGTTCGGCGACACGCCTGGCCCGCGCCAGCACCTGGCGCAGGCCCGCCTGCGCGCCGTCGAGGAGGGCCTGCCGCTGGTGCGCGACGCCAACACCGGGATCTCGGCGGTGATCGACGCGCACGGGCGCGTCGTCGCGCAGCTGCCGATCGAGCAGGAGGCGGTGCTCGATGCCGACCTGCCCGTCCGCATCCTCGGCGGCACCCTCTACGGCCGGGCCGGCGACTGGCCCTTCGCGGCGATGCTCGCCGCCTGCCTCGCGGGCGCCCTCCGGGCCCGGCGGCTCGCGTGAGAGCGGCGCGGCGCATCCCGCCCCTCCTGCTGACCTGCGGCCTGATGGCGGTGGCGTTCAACCTGCGCCCGGCGCTGAGCACCGTCGGGCCGCTGCTCTCGTCCATCCGCGCGGCGACGGGTCTCTCCGCGGCGGGGGCTGCGGTGCTGACCACCCTCCCCGTCCTCTGCCTCGGCCTCGCCTGCGCGCTGACGCCGCTGATCCTGCGACGGCTCGGCGCCGACCGCGGCGTGCTCCTCGGCATCGTCGTGGTCGCGGCCGGCCTGGCCCTGCGCGGCCTCGGCGGTGTCGCGGCGCTGTTCGCCGGCACCGCGGTCGCCGCCTTCGGCATCGGGCTCGCCAACGTGCTGCTGCCGGCCGTGGTCAAGCGCGACTTCCCCGGCCGCGCCGGGGCGATGACCGGGCTCTACACCATGACGCTCTGCCTCGGGGCCGCCGCCGGCGCCGGCCTCGCGGTGCCGCTGGAGCAGGCGATCGGCCGGGGCTGGCCGCTGGCGCTCGCGGTCTGGGCGCTGCCGGCGGTCGTCGCCGCCCTCGCCTGGGCACCGTTGAGCCGGGCCGTGCCGGAGCGGTCGTCGGCGGCCGCGCCGGGCCGGCTCCTGCGCGATCCGCTGGCCTGGCAGGTCACCGCCTTCATGGGCCTGCAATCCTCGCTCGCCTACGTGCTGTTCGGCTGGCTGCCGGCGATCCTGCAGGGGCGCGGGCTCCCGGCGCTGGATGCCGGCCTCGTCGCCTCGGTGGTGACGCTGCATCAGGCGCCGGGCGCCCTCGTCGTGGCGATGCTGGCCGCGCGCGTGCGCGACCAGCGCGGCTGGATCGTCGCGGTGCTGGCCGCGACGCTGACCGGCTTCCTCGTCCTCGCCTTCGGCCCGGAGAGCCTGCGGTTCCCCGCCTCCGGGCTCCTCGGCCTCGGCATCGGCGGCTGCTTCGGGCTGGGCTTGAGCCTCCTCGTCCTGCGCACCCGCGACGCCGCCTCGGCCGGCGCCCTCTCGGCGATGGCGCAGGGGATCGGCTACGTCTTCGCCTCGCTCGGCCCCCTCGGCTTCGGCCTCGCCCACGACGCCACCGACGGCTGGGTCCTCCCGGCCGCCCTGTTCGCGACGATCATCGCGGCGGCGGGCGTCGCCGGGATGGGCGCCGGGCGCGACCGGGCGGTCGGCGCGGCGGCCCGAGCCGCCGGCACGGCGTAGAGGCTTCCGGCCCCCGTCGGTGGGTCCCGCCCGCGCCGCCCCACGCGGTGATCTGCGGTTGCGCCGCAGCGACGGAGGCGGGCACCCGAAATGGCTGTTAACCGACCGGTTACCATGACGACCTAGCGCCTGCCGCCAGTGCGGCGCGCTTCCGCGCCGACCGGGCGCGGACCATGACCCTGATGACGTTGGCCCTGAGCGGATGGGCCGCGGCGAAGCCGCATCTCGACCTCTTCGGAACCCTCGGCCTGCTGCTCGGCTTCGCCGCCGGGATCCTGCCGCATCGGCGCGGGATGCTTCTCGCCTCGGCCGGATGCGCCGCCGCCTTCGGCCTGCACTACCTGCATCTCGGCGCGCTCACCGGCACGGCGATGTGCGCCATTGCCCTGCTGCAGAACCTCGTCTCGGCGCAGGCGATCGGGCCCGCGGGCCGTGCCGCCTGGGTGGCACCGCTCTTCGCCGCGACGACGCTGGTCGCCGCCGGGACGACGCTCGCGACCTGGTCCGGCTGGCCGTCGGCCTGCGCCGGGCTCGGCGCCCTCCTGGCGACGGCTGCCCGCCTCCAGGGCGATCCGCAGGGCATGCGGCGCCTCTTCCTCGGCGCCAGCCTGTGCTGGGCTGTCCACAACGGCCTCGTCGGCTCGGTCTTCGGGCTCACCTGCGACCTGCTGACCCTGTCGGGGCTGGCCCTGTCGCTGGTCCGGCATCAGCGGCCCCCGGCGCCGCGGGCGCTCCCCGCCACCTGAGGCCGCGCCGCGGCGGGCGGCGCCGCTTCCCTCCTCCATCCCGAGGGGGCGCGACGCTCACGCCACGCGGATGTGGGTCGCCACCCGCGGCGGCTCCTCGGCGCCCGTCTCCGCTTCGAGGATGCGCATGTCGAGCCGGCCCTCGTCGTCGCGGAACACGTCGTAGACGACCCGGTCGACCACGGCGTTGCCGTCGCCGAAGATCAGCACGCGCGGCTTGTGGGCGATCACGTCGTCGACGCCGCCGTAGCTCGCCGAGGCGATGATGACCTCGTCGCCGACCTGGCAGGTGCGGGCGGCGGCGCCGTTCAGGACGCAGCAGCGCGAGCCGGCGGGGCCGTACAGCACGTAGGTGCTGATCCGCGCGCCCGACATCTTGTTCCAGATCTCGACGAATTCGAGCGGGTCGAGCCCCGCCTCGCGGCAGAGGTCGGCATCGAGCGTGATCGAGCCGTGATAGTTCAGGTCGGCGCCCGTCACGCGGATGCCGTGCAGCTTGGCCCGAACGAAGCTCTGCATCATGCTCCCCCGAGCCGGGCGACGTCGGCCCGGCGATGCGCGGCCGCACCTCCGAGTCGGGGCGGTCGCGTCGCGCTTCCTACGGCGGCGCATGCCTGCGTGGCAATCGGCCGGTCGGGACGCTCCCCTGCCCCCCGCGCTACCCCTTGTGCCGCAGCCGGCTCGCGAAGAAGCCGTCGAGGCCGCCGCGCCGGCTGTCCGAGCCTTCGAGGTCGGCCGGGAGCGTGCGCAGGTCGCCGTCGGCGTTGATCACGCCGTCGAGGCCGCCGACCTCGTCCGCCCGCACCGGCACCCGCTCGAACGCGCCGTTGCGCTTCAGGAAGGCTGCGACCTGGCGCTCGCCCTCCTCCTGCTCCAGCGAGCAGGTGCAGTAGACGAGGCGCCCGCCCGGCCGCACCAGGGTCGCGGCCTTGTCGAGCAGGCGCGCCTGGAGGAGGTGCAGGCGGATCAGGTCGGATTCGGTCTTGGTCCAGGCGACGTCCGGATGGCGGCGGATCGTGCCGGTGGCCGAGCACGGCGCGTCGAGCAGCACCGCGTCGAACGGCTTTGGGGGCTCGTAGGCGAGCGCGTCGCCGACGACCACCTCGGCGGTCAGCCCGAGGCGGGCGAGGTTCTCGGACAAGCGCTCCAGGCGCGGGGCCGAACGGTCCAGCGCGGTCACCAGGGCGCCCCGGTTCGCGAGCTGCGCGGTCTTGCCGCCCGGCGCGGCGCAGAGATCGGCGATGCGCTCGCCGGGCTGCGCGCCGAGGAGCCGCGCGGGGATCGCGGCGGCGGCATCCTGCACCCACCACGCGCCATCGGCGAAGCCGGGAAGCTCGGAGACCGGCACCCGCAGGTCGCCGAGCCGGAGCGAGCCGGTGGGCAGCGCCGCCGCGCCGAGGCGCTCGGCCCAGTCGCCGGCCTCGCCCTTCAGGGTCAGGTCGATCGCGGCGCCGGCCAGGTGCGCGCGGGCGATGGCGGCGGCTTTCTCCGGCCCGTAGGCCTCGCGCCAGCGCGCGGCCAGCCAATCCGGGGTGTTGGCCTCGAGCGGGTCGTCGCATTCGGCCAGGATCGCCTCGCGCTCGCGCACGACCCGGCGCAGCACCGCGTTGACGAGGCCGGCGAGATGCCGCGCCTGCGGATCGGCCTTGGCCAGGCGCACCGCGAGGTCGACCGCGGCATGGTCGGGAACGGCGAGGTCGAGGATCTGGGCGGCGCCGGTGGCGAGCAGCGCGACGAGGCGCGGCTTGTCCTCGGGCAGGCCCTGCTCCATCCGCGCGGCGAGCGCGCGCCGGAGGAAGCCGAGGCGGCGGAAGGTGACCGTGGCGATGGCCCGCGCCAGACCGGCATCGCCGGCGTCGAGCCCCGCGACGCGGGACGCCTGGGCCAGCGCATCCTCCAGGGCGAGGGCGCGGTTCTTGCCCAGCAGGTCGGCGATGACGGCGTGCGCCACCCGGCGCGCGGCGAGGCCGGCGACGTCCGCCTCGACCGCCTCCGGTGCGGATTTCGGCGGCGATTTCGGCCCCGGGCGCGGACCCTTGGTCGCGCCCGCCGCCCGCGCCGGCCCGGACGCGTTGCGCCCTCTGCCCATGGATGCCACTTCTCGAAAGACCCTTCGTGCCGGCATGCTGCCGCCGGACCCCGATGCCCTCCCACTTGAGCGAGTCCGATGCAAGGTGAAACCAGCCGCAACGGGACCGACGAAGCCCGGACCGAACACGTCGAGGACGGCGGCGGGACCGCCCCCCGTCCTCTCACCCCGGCGGCCGCGCGCGCCCTGGCGGAGGCGGCCGAGCGCCGCAGGGCGATCGACGCGCGGGCCGCCGCGGTCTCGGCCGCCCCCGAGCGCCTCGGGCGCGGCGGCCTGGAGCCGGTCCGCTACGACGACTGGGAGGTGAAGGGGCTCGCCGTCGACTTCTGACGTCGCGCCTCGCCGGCCGGAACGACCGTGCCGGCCCGCTGTTGGGCTCGCGAAGCACATGGCGCGACGAGGGACCCGATGACGACCAAGGTATCGAGCAAGGATGCGCCGAGCGGCGCCGGCGGCGAGATCGCGCTCGCGAAGGGCGCGCTGGTCGCCATGCGGATGTGGCGCGACGAGCCGCCGACCGACGACAAGCCGAGCACCACCTCGGAGCACGAGACCGTGGGCTACGTGATCTCCGGCCGGGCCAAGCTGGTGCTCGAGGACCGGACGGTCGCGCTGGAGCCCGGCGATTCCTACTGCGTGCCGGCCGGCATCGCGCACACCTACCACATCCTGGAGACCTTCACGGCGATCGAGGCGACGGCCCCGCCCGCCGCCTGATCCCGCCGGGCTCCGGGGCGTTCAGCGCGTCACGTAGACCGGGGTGCCGACCGAGACGCGGTCGTAGAGGTCAACCACGTCCTGGTTGTACATCCGGATGCAGCCGTAGGAGGCCCAGGTGCCGACCGAGCTCGGGCGGTTGGTGCCGTGGATGGCGTATTCGCCGCCCGACAGCGTCATCGCGGCGGCGCCCATCGGGTTGTGCGGCGAGCCGCCGGCGATCAGGTTCGGCAGGCGCGGGTTGTCGCGCTTGACCTCGCTCGGCGGCGACCATGCCGGCTGCACGTATTTGCCGTCGATCGCCTTGGTGCCGAACCACTGCTTGCCCGGCTTGCCGACCGCGACGGGGTAGCGGATCGCGGTTCCGTCGCCGTTCACGAGGTAGAGCCGGCGCTGCGAGACGCTGATCACCACCGAGCCCGGCATCACCCCGTCCGAGAACGGCACCACCTCGCGTGCCAGGGCCGGCGCCCCCGCGACGAGGCCGGCCAGCAGCGCGCCGCCGAGGCTCGTGGACACGTACTTCCTGACCGACATCTTGGGATCTTCCTGCAAAGCGTGACCGTTCGCTGCAGCAATAATCCACGGCCAAGCTCGGCGTTCCAGCTCATCCTGCGACGACTGCGGGCTTGCTCACCGTCTTCGGGGAAGACGGTAAAAAGCGCCGGGCTTCATCGTGATAAAGGCGATCGTCCGTCGAAAGACCTGCTTTACCGCTCGATCAGATCCAGCGCCGTCGCGTCCTGGGATTGCCAGCCGTGGCGGACGAGCTCGGGGTCGGCATGCTCCTCGACGGGCCAGCCGACGCAGAGGTAGGCGACGAGGTACCAGCTGCCCGGCACGTCCAGCAGCGCCGCGATGCGGGCCGGCTCGAGGATCGAGACCCATCCGGTGCCGAGGCCGCGGGCGCGGGCGGCGAGCCAGAAGGTCTGCACGGCGCCGACCACGGAGTAGCGCAGCATCTCCGGCATGGTCGCGCGACCGAGGCCGTGGCCCGCCTCGGTCGCCTCGTCGCAGAAGACCGCCAGGTGCACCGGCGCCTCGCGCAGGCCCGCGAGCTTCAGGGCGCGATACTGCGCCTGGCGGGCGTCGGCGTAGCGCAGGGCCGCATCGGCGTTGCAGCGCTCGAAGCTCGCGACCACGCCGGCGCGGCGCTCGGGGTCGGCGACGCGCACGAAGCGCCACGGCTGGCTGTTGCCGACGGAGGGGCTGCGATGGGCCGCCGCCAGGCTCTGGCGGAGCAGGGCCTCGTCCACCGGGTCGGGCCGGAAGCGGCGCACGTCGCGGCGCCACGCGAACAGGTCGTCGAGCGCCTGCCGGAAGTCGTCGTCGAAGCGGGGCGGGCAGGGGTCGGTCATGGTCGGTCCGCCTCATAGCGGGTTTTGCGCCTTCCCGCTGCCCGTGGGCCCCGGGGAGATCGAACGGGCCGGGCGGGCACAAAAAAAGGCCGCCCTCGCGGGCGGCCTGAAGTCCTTGGGTCTCGAAACCTCTGGGATGTCGCGTCGTGGGATCCGGTGACGCCCGAGGGCTGGGGAGCTCGGGATTCGGGCGTCGACGGGCACGACCCGACGAGGGTTCGGCCTTCGTTGTCGCGCCGCAACGCGGCTCGGGAAAGGCGTGATCGGGGCGAAAGCGCGGCATTTGTTTCTTGGGCGTGTCCCGTCCGCAACGAATCGGATCGCCGCCGCGGGACTCTTGCGGGCCGGCCACCCGAGGCCCATCCTCAGCGGCTGACGGCAAGACGACGGCGGCAGGCCGACGGCGGAGGAACGATGACCGAGCGGACGAGCGGCGAGATCCGGACAGACGATTCGACGGCCCGCGTGGTCCCCTTCCCGAGCCCATCCACCGCCCCGCAGATCGCGTTCGATCGGCACGAGCTGCGCACGATCTTCAACCTCTACGGCCGCCGAGTCGCGGAGGGGGAGTGGCGCGACTACGCCCTCGACTTCCGCCGCGACAAGGCGGTGTTCTCGATCTACCGCCGCACCTCCGAGATGCCGCTCTACCGGATCGAGAAGGACCCGAAGCTCGCGCGCCGCCAGGGCGCCTACGCCGTGGTCGCCGCGACCGGCGTGGTGCTCAAGCGCGGCACCGACCTCGCCCGCGTGCTCGCGGTGCTGGAGAAGCCCCTGCGGGCCGTGTGAAGCGTTCGGATTTTTGCGCGGCGATCCTTCGTCCGGTGCCGTCTTGGCCGATGGTACGCTCGCTGCGCGCCCGGATCGCGGCGCGGGGGGCCCTTCCCCCGAGCAGGCGATCGGCCTCGCACATCTTCAGATTCCTTTTCCGGACCCTCCCCGTCATCCCCGGGCTGCGCAGGGCGGACATTGCCCGCTGGGGGAAGTGGCGCGGCGTAAGCGTAGCTCCCCCGGAACGAAGAAGGCCCCGGCGTTTCCGCCGGGGCCTTCTTCGTTCGTCCGGTCCGTCTTCGCTCAGCGGCGGTCGCCGAGGAGCGAGAGCAGGAACTGGAACATGTTGATGAAGTCGAGGTACAGCGTCAGCGCGCCGTTGACCGACATCTTGGCCGCCGCTTCGCCGTCGAAGCCGCTGGAGAGATACATCTCCTTCAGCTTCTGGGTGTCGTAGGCGGTGAGCCCCGCGAAGATCAGCACGCCGAGCACCGAGACGGCGAACTGCAGCGCCGACGAGGCCAGGAAGATGTTGACGATCGAGGCGATGATGATGCCGATCAGGCCCATCATCAGGAACGAGCCCATCCCCGAAAGGCTGCGCTTGGTGGTGTAGCCGTAGAGGCTCAGCGCGCCGAAGGTCGCCGAGGTGATGAAGAACACCCGCACCACGCTGGCGCCGGTGAACACCAGCAGCAGCGTCGACATCGAGGCGCCCATCACCGCCGCGAAGGCGAAGAACATCGTCCGCGCCGACGAGGCCGACATCCGGTCCATCCGCATCGAGAAGACCAGGATGAAGGCGAGCGGGGCGAACATCAGAACCCACTTGAGCGGGCTGTTGTAGAGCGTCTGGCCGAACGGGGTCAGGGCGAGGCGGCCGGTCGCAGTCGCGGTGGTGGCAGCCATGTTGAGGCCGAGCGCGACGAGGCCGGAGATGCCGAGCCCGACGACCATGTTGTTGTAGACGCCGAGCATGAAGGTCCGCAGGCCCTGGTCGAACGCGACCTGGGTGCCGGCCTGCGACGGCGCCTGGGCGCCGTAGCGGAAGGGAGAGTTGTCGAATGCCATGGGAGTGACCTCGGAAGGCTCGCTCGTGCGTGGTGTTTGAGACGAGGCCCACGCAGGGGACCTCTGGCGCCATCGAGCGCCTCGTGTCGGAATATGTTGCTTTCGGCCGTCCCGCACAAGAGCCCGGCAGAGCTTGAAAAAGCGCTTTCGATGAATCCCCGCGGGTGAAATTTGTTCACGAAGTCTGGGATTAAAGTTCGCTGCTACTTCGCCGACGGCTCCCGATGCCGTCGTTCACGATCGCGGCAAGCTCACACGGGGGATACGCAAGGGTCACGCCTGCCGCAGGTACGGTGCCGGCTTCTGGCCGAGGATGCGCCAAGTCCCGGCGAGCCCCAGCACCACGGCGAGCACCACCGCGGCCGCGGCCGCCGCCAGCGCCCCCGACAGGTCGAGGACGAAGTCGAGGCGCATCACCCGGGTGACGATCACCCAGCCGGCGAGCGTGCCGGCGAGCAGCCCGAACAGGGCGGTGACGAGGCCGAGCGCCCCGTATTCGAGGCCGTAGGCGGCCAGCAGCCGTCCGCGGGTCGCGCCGAGCACCTTCAGCACCACGGCGTCGTAGAGGCGCGCCCGGTGCCCCGCGGCGATGGCGCCGGCCAGCACGAACAGGCTCGCCAGCACCGCCACCGCGCTCGCGCCGCGGATCGCCAGCACCAGCCGGCCGACGAGGTCGCCGACGGCATCGAGGGCGTCCTTCACCCGCACGCTGGTGACGGAGGGGAACGCCTTGGCGACGTCGCGCAGGATCCGGTTCTCGACCGCGCCGTCGGTGCCCCCGGGCAGGGTGAGCGTCGCCAGGTCCGAGTGCGGCGCGCCGCGGAAGGTGCCGGGGGAGAACACCATCACGAAGTTGATGCCGAGGTTGCGCCACTCGACCTTGCGCAGGTTGGCGATGGTGGCGGTGAGGTTCCGCCCGAGCACGTTGACGGTGACGCGGCTGCCGACCTTGAGGCCGAGGTTTTTCGCGAGATCCGCCTCGAACGAGACCAGCGGCGTCCTGGCTTGCTCCGCGTTCCACCACGTGCCTGCGGTGAGCGTCGAGCCCTCGGGCACGTCCTCGGCGTAGGTGATGCCCCGGTCGCCGTCGAGCACCCAGGCGGCGTCCTCCGGCGGGCGGATCTTCTCGGCCGGGACGTCGTCCAGCGCCACGATGCGGCCGCGCATCATCGGCACCCGCTCGATCTTGGCGCTGGGCGCCTGGCGCGCGAGGAAGTCGTGGAAGGCGCCCGAATCGGCGGCCGGGATGTCCAGGAAGAACAGGTTCGGCGCGCGCGCCGGAAGGGTCGCCGATATGGTGCGGCGCACGTTCACGTCGATCAGGCTCAGGGTCACCAGCAGGGTCACGCCGAGGCCGAGGGAGAGGACGATGGCCGGCGTCAGGGCGCCGGGGCGGTGGAGGTTGGCCAAGGCCATCCGCGGCGCGGCCCGCCGCGGATGCGGCAGCCGGCGGGCGAGCGCCATCACGCCGACCGCGACCAGCCGCAGCAGGCCGAAGGCGAGGCCGGCGGCGGCGATGAAGATCAGCGCCACGCGCCGGTCGAAGGCGGTGCCGACGGCGAGCCCCACCAGGGCGGCGAGCGCCAGCGCCAGGATCGCCCGGTAGCGCGGGCGGATGCCGCTGGCTGCCGGGTCGACGGCGTCGCGAAACAGCCCCGAGACCGGGACGTCGTGGGCGCGCCCCAGGGGCGTGATCGCGAAGGCCAGGGCCGTGAGGAGCCCGTAGGCCGCCGCCTGGAGCAGCTCGAGGGGCGCCAGCGTCGGGTTCAGCGGCAGGGGCAGGCTGTCCCGGAACAGCGCGTCGAGGGCGAAGGGCAGCGCGGCGCCCACAGTGAGCCCGATCGCCGTGCCGAGCCCGGCGATCAGCATCACCTGCGTCAGGTACAGGGCGACGACCTTCGAGCCCGGCGCACCGACGCTCTTCAGGGTCGCGATCGAGGGGCGCTTGCGCTCGACGAAGGCGTTGACGGCGTTGGCGACGCCGACCCCGCCGACGATCAGCGCGGTGAGGCCGACTAGCGTCAGGAACTGGGTGAAGCGCTCGATGCTCTTGGAGAACCGCGGGTCGGCGTTGGTGCGCGCCCGCATCTCCCAGCCGGCCTGCGGAGCGGCCGCCGCGATCCGGGCGGCGGCGGCGTCGAGGCCCGCATCGTCGGCGCCGGGCAGCAGCAGCCGGTAGCTCCAGCGGTTGAGGCTTCCCGGCTGGACCAGGCCGGTGCGGCGCAGCGCACCCTGCGACACGATCAGCCGCGGCCCGAAGCCGATGCCGCCGGCGATCTTGTCGGGCTCCGAGACGAGGGTCGCGCGGATGGCGAAGGGCCGGCCGGCGAGCGTGATCCGGTCGCCGACCTTGAGGTCGAGGCGGGTCAGAAGCGCGGGGTCGGCGAGCGCGCCGTCGATCCCGTCACGCTCGGCCAGCAGGTCGGCGAGGGGCGCCTGCGGCTCGGTGACGAGCTCTCCGGCGGTCGGGTAGCCGGCATCGACCGCCTTCAGCTCGACCAGCGCCGCGCCCTCGCCCGCCACCGCCATGGCGCGGAGCGAGGCGACCACGTCGACACGCCCCTGCGCGTCGAGCACCGCGCGCTCCGGCTCCGTCGCCTCGCGGTTGATCAGGCTGTAGCTGAGGTCGCCGCCGAGGATGCGCTTGCCCTCGCGGCCGAGCCCGTCCGACAGCGAGCGCGAGATCGAGGCGACCCCGGCGATCGCCGCGACGCCGAGCGCGATGCAGGCGAGGAACACGGCGAAGCCGCGCAAGCCCCCGCGGAGCTCGCGCAGCGCGAGGCGCAGGGTCAGCGGCAGGCGCGAGGCGGGCGTCGGCCGGGGTTGGGAGAGGGTGCCGTGCATCAGGCCGCCACCGGCTCCTCGATCCGCCCCGAGCGCAGGCGCACCGTACGATCGCAGAGGCGGGCGAGCCCCGGATCGTGGGTGACGAGGACGAGCGTCGCGCCGCGGTCGCGCTTCAGCGCGAACAGCAGGTCGACGATCTGGCGGCCGGTCGCCTCGTCGAGATTGCCCGTCGGCTCGTCGGCGACCAGGATCGCCGGGTCCGGTGCCACGGCGCGGGCGATGGCGACGCGCTGCTGCTCGCCGCCCGAGAGCTGAGCCGGGTAGTGGTGCAGCCGGTGGCCGAGGCCGACGGCTTCGAGCTCCCGCCGGGCGCGGGCATGGGCATCCGGCTTGTCGGCCAGCTCCAGCGGCAGGGCGACGTTCTCCAGGGCGGTCATCGTCGGGACGAGGTGGAAGGCCTGGAACACGATGCCGATCCGCCGGCCGCGGAAGCGTGCGAGCGCGTCCTCGTCGAGGGCGCCCAGGTCGGTGTCCTCGATCCGGATCGCGCCGGCATCGGGCCGCTCGAGGCCCGCCATCACCATCAGCAGGGTCGACTTGCCGGAGCCCGACGGCCCGACGAGGCCGACCGCCTCGCCGCGGCCGACGTCGAGCGAGATGCCGCGCAGTACGTGGACGCGGGCGGCCCCCCGCCCGAGGCTGAGGTCGATGCCAGAGAGAGCGATGGCTGGCGTCCCGGACGCGGACATGGCAGGCGAGGTCTTGCCGGGAGAGGGGTTGTCGGCGGTCACGGTCGAGCCGATCTGTGGCGGATGGCGAACATGCGGGACGGAGATCACGGTTGGCGGACGAACGTTCGGTGCGCTCCGGCACGACCCGTGCCGGGCGATGCGCGCGGGCTCGATATGGCGAGCGCGACGGAGCCACGCCATGATGGCCGGCGCAGGGCGGCGCTGATGGCGCTCTTTGCCGCAGCGGGGCTGGTCCTGTCGATGGCGGGCCTCGCGCCGGCCAAGGCGGATCCGAAGCCCGAATCGAAGCCGATCCGGCTCGTCGCGCTCGGCGACAGCCTCACCGCGGGCTACCGCCTTCCGGCGGGCTCCGCCTTCCCGGCGGTGCTGGAGCGGGCGCTCGCTGCGAAAGGCCGGACGGTGACGGTCGCCAATGCCGGCGTCTCGGGCGAGACCGCCACCAACGGCCTCGACCGGGTCGACTGGTCGGTGCCCGACGGCACCGACGGGGTGATCCTGGAGCTCGGCGCCAACGACATGCTGCGCGGCACCGACCCCGCCGTGACGCGGAAGGCGCTGGAGGCGATCGTGACGCGGCTGAAGGCGCGCGGCATCCCGGTGCTGCTCGCCGGCATGCGGGCCTCGACCAACCTCGGGCCCGACTACGTCGCGCGCTTCGACGCGATCTACCCGGATCTCGCCCGGACCTACGACCTCGTGCTGTACCCGTTCTTCATGGCCGGAATGGTCGGCGACCGCGCCTACACCCTCGACGACGGGCTCCACCCGAACGCCAAGGGCGTCGACGTGATCGTGGCCGGCATCCTGCCCTCGGTCGAGACCTTCCTCGGGCGGCTCCCGGCCGGGGCTCGTTAGCGATGCCGCGCCTGTTCACGGCGCTCGGCCTCCCGCCGGAGATCGCCGCCGGGCTGGCGCCGTTCCGCGGCGGCCTGCAGGGCGCACGCTGGATCGAGCCGTCGGATCACCACGTCACCCTGCGCTTCCTCGGCGACGTGCCGGTCGCGCTTGCCGAGGACGCGGTCGAGGCGCTGTCGGAGATGCGGGCGCGGCCGGCGCTCGAGGTGGTGCTGGACGGCCTCTCGGTGTTCGGCGGCGACAAGCCGCGCGCGCTGCTCGCCAGCGTCGCCGCCACCCCCGACCTGATGGACCTCCAGGCCGAGCAGGAGCGCCTGATCCGCCGGGCGGGCGCCGAGCCGGAACGGCGCAGGTTCGTGCCGCACGTGACGCTGGCGCGCCTGCGCCGCGAGGCCACGCCCGAGGCGGTGGCGATGTACCTGTCGCAGGCGCCGATCTTCACGCCGCTGCGCTTTTCCGCGACGCAGGTGGTTCTGTACTCGGCGCGCGACTCGACCGGGGGCGGGCCCTACGTCGCGGAGGCGGCGTTTCCGTTCGCCTGAGCGGGGTCCTACAACCGCCGCAGCGCGACGCTCTCGATGCGGTGGCTCGCGCCCTTGGCCAGGATCAGGCTGGCGCGCTGGCGGGTCGGCAGGATGTTGTCGCGCAGGTTCGGCAGGTTGATCGTCGTCCACAGCCGGTCGGCGATGGCGAGCGCTTCCGATTCGGGCACCTCGGCGTACTTGCGGAAGTACGAGCGGGGGTCGCGGAACGCGGTCTGCCGCAGGCGCATGAAGCGCATCACGTACCAGCGGTGCAGGTCGTCCTCGTGCCCGTCGAGGTAGATCGAGAAGTCGAAGAAGTCGGAGACGAACGGGATCGCGGTGCCGTCGCGCGGCAGGCGGGCCGGCTGCAGCACGTTCAGGCCCTCGACGATCAGGATGTCGGGGCTCTCGACCACCCGCTCCTCGCCGTCCACCCGGTCGTAGACGAGGTGCGAGTAGAGGGGAGCGGTGACGCGCTTCCGGCCCGATTTCACGTCGTGCAGGAACTGCAGCAGGGCGGCGGTGTCGTAGCTCTCGGGAAATCCCTTCCGGTCCATGATGCCCTGCGCGGAGAGCGCGGCGTTCGGCAGCAGGAACCCGTCGGTGGTGACGAGGTCGACCTTCGGGGTGTTCGGCCAGCGCGCGAGCAGCGCGGCGAGCACGCGGGCCGTGGTCGACTTGCCCACCGCCACCGATCCGGCGAGCCCGATGATGTAGGGCGCCTTGGTCTCGCGCTCGGCCATCAGGAAGCGCTGGGTCGCCTTGAACAGGCCCTGGCTCGCCGCGACGTAGAGCGCGAGCAGCCGCGACAGCGGCAGGTAGATCGCGACCACCTCCTCCACCGAGATCGGGTCGTTCAGCGATTGCAGGCGCTCGATGTCCTCCTGCGTCAGCGTCAGCGGCGTGTCGGCGCGCAGCTGCGCCCAGGATTCGCGGCTGAACAGGCGGTAGGGCGACAGCCGCTCCGACCCGTCGCCGGTGACCGGGTTCTGCCCCGTCACCGGGGTCTGGCCGGCGGCGAGCGCGGCCGCCTTCATGCCGGCGGCCTCGACGCCTTCTCGGCGATGCCGCTCTGCGCCGTGCGGCGCTCCAGCTCCGCCATCACCGCGGAGAGCTCGACGCCGCCGGCGCGCAGCAGCACCACGAGGTGGTAGAGCACGTCCGCCGCCTCGTTGGTCAGCCCGGTCTTGTCGCCCTGCACCGCGGCGATGGCGGCCTCCACCGCCTCCTCGCCGAGCTTCTTGGCGGCCTTGGCCGGGCCGCCCGCGAGCAGCTTGGCCGTGTACGATTGGTCGGGCGCGGTGCCGGCGCGGCTCGCCACCAGGCGGGCGAGGTCGTCGAGGGTATAGGCGGACATAGAGGACCCGTGCGGCAGGGTTCGGAAACGACGATGCCGTCGCCGGAACCTGCGTCAACGGCGGGCGCCGGGCAAGCCGGGAGCCGGCACAGCAGCGCCTCGCCACCCGCATTTGCGCGACGGGCGGGTGGAATTGTCGGAAAAATGGTGCCGGATCCGGCCGCGGCCCCCGGCGTCTTCCCGATCTCGGGTCAGGCGTCCAGCCGCATCGCGAGGCCGGCCGCCGCCATGTGCGCCTTGGCCTCGGCGACGCTGGCTTCCCCGAAATGGAAGATCGAGGCCGCGAGCACCGCGCTGGCATGGCCTTCGGCGACGCCGGCCACGAGGTCGTCGAGCCCGCCGACGCCGCCCGAGGCGATCACCGGCACGGTCACCGCGTCGGCGACGGCGCGGATCAGCGCGAGGTCGTAGCCCGAGCGCGTCCCGTCCCGGTCCATGGAGGTGACGAGCAATTCGCCCGCTCCCTTGGCCGCCACCGTGCGGGCGAAGGCGATCGCGTCGAGGCCGGTGGGGGTGCGGCCGCCATGGGTGAAGATCTGCCACGCGTCCGGCTCGCCCGGCGCGGAGGTGCGCTTGGCGTCGATCGCCACCACGACGCATTGCGCGCCGAACTTCTCGGCGGCCCGCGCGACGAGGTCGGGATCGTTCACAGCCGCGGTGTTGATCGCGACCTTGTCGGCGCCGGCGAGCAGCAGCGCGCGCACGTCCGCCACCGCGCGCACGCCGCCGCCGACGGTGAGCGGCATGAAGCAGGCCTCCGCCGTGCGGCTCACCACGTCGAGCAGGGTGCCGCGCGCCTCGTGGCTCGCGGTGATGTCGAGGAAGCAGAGCTCGTCGGCCCCGGCCGCGTCGTAGGCCTTGGCCGCCTCGACCGGATCGCCCGCGTCGCGCAGCTCGAGGAACTTCACGCCCTTGACGACGCGGCCGTCCTTGACGTCGAGGCAGGGAATGATGCGGGTCTTGAGCACGCTGGGAGCCTTCAGGCGGTCGTGTCGTCGGGGTCGATCGCGAAGGGACGCGTGAGCATCTCGTCGTGGGTGTAGGGGCAGGTCTCGGGAAAGGTCTTCAGCGGAAGGCCGGTCTCGTCAGCCGCTTCGAGACGGGCGCGGCGGTAGGCGCGTTCCATCGCTTCCACCCGACGGCTCTTCAGGCCGGGACTGTCCGCCAGCTCGTCGGCCGCAGCCACCCGATGCGTCGCGATCGAGATCACCCAGCTTCGCGTCCGTCGCGATGGCTGGTGATCCCACTTGAGCATATGCAGCAGGACGATGCGCCACGCGCCGACGAGGCTGCTGAACTGGCTGCGACCCAAGCTCTCGATCTCCTCGGCGAGGTTCTCCCGATCGAGGCCGGTCAGGTCGCCCGCCCGGAGGCGTGCCCCCTGCTCCTGCGTCCAGGCGTAGAAGTCGTCCGCGTAGGCCGTCCCGGTCTCGGCCGGTCGCGCCGCCTTCGCCGAAGCCGTCATCGCCGCCTCCCGGCAAACCCTTGACCGGGCGAGCCTATCACGAAGCGCCGCCTCCGCGCGCCGCCCTGATCGCGAACAGCGCCGCGCGCGGGTCGATGCGGCCGTCGTAGAGGGCGCGCCCCGTGATCGCACCGGCCAGCATCGCGCAGTCGGGCTCGAGCAGGCGGTGCACGTCCTCGATCGAGGCGAGGCCGCCCGACGCGATCACCGGGATGCTCACGGCTTCGGCGAGCGCCACCGTCATCTCGATGTTGAGGCCCTTCAGGATGCCGTCGCGGGCGATGTCGGTGTAGATGATCGCCGAGACGCCGGCATCCTCGAACCGGCGGCCGAGGTCCTCGGCGGTCATGCTCGAGGTCTCGGCCCAGCCCGCCACCGCGACGCGCCCGTCCTTGGCGTCGATGCCCACCGCGATCCTGCCGGGATGGCGCCGCGCCGCCTCGTGGACGAAGGCCGGGTCGCGCACGGCCGCCGTGCCGATGATCACCCGTGCGACGCCCTTCTCAAGCCAGCCCTCCAGCGTGCGCATCTCGCGGATGCCGCCCCCGAGCTGCACCGGGATGTCGACCTGGGCGAGGATCGCGTCGACGGCGGCCGCGTTCATCGGCGCCCCGGCGAAGGCACCGTCGAGGTCGACCACGTGGAGCCAGGAGAAGCCCTGCTCGGCGAAGGCCCGGGCCTGCGCCGCCGGGTCGTCGTTGAACACCACGGCCTGGGCCATGTCGCCCTGCACGAGGCGGACGCAGTGCCCTTCCTTGAGATCGATGGCCGGATACAGGATCACGCGGACGCTCGTTTCTTCTGGTCGTTCGAAGGAAGGCGCGGCGGTTACGGCCGCCAGCGCAGAAAGTTCGCGAGCAGGGCCAGCCCGAGATGCTGGCTCTTCTCCGGGTGGAACTGGGTGCCGGCGAGGTTGTCGCGCGCCACCATCGCGGTGACGGGACCGCCGTAGGCCGCCTCGGCGACGACCTCGTCCGGGCGATCCGCCTTCAGGGCGAAGCTGTGCACGAAGTAGGCGTGCAGCCCGTCCGGCCCGGTGCGGATGCCGTCGAGCAGCGGATGGTCGCGGGACGGCGTCAGGGTGTTCCAGCCCATGTGCGGGATCTTGAGCGTGGGGTCGGACGGCCGGATCGGGCCGACGTCGCCGGAGATCCAGCCGAGGCCTTCCGTGGTCTCGTATTCGAGGCCGCGGGTAGCCATCAGCTGCATGCCGACGCAGATGCCGAGGAAGGGACGCCCCGACCCGATGGCGGCATCGGTCATCGCCGCCACGAGGCCGGGGACGGCGTCGAGCCCGCGGCGGCAATCGGCGTAGGCGCCGACCCCGGGGAGCACGATCCGGTCGGCGCACGCGACCGCGTCCGGATCGCCGGTGACGACGATGCGGGTCTCCGGCAGCCCGGCCTCGCGGGCCGCCCGCTCGAAGGCCTTGGCCGCCGAGTGCAGGTTGCCCGACCCGTAATCGATGATCGCGACGGTCTCGGCGCTCACGGTCGTTGTTCCTCGAAGACGCTCACCGGCCGCCCTGCGCGGGAAACAGGCCGATCACAGGCTCGGCCGCGCGGTTGCCCGCGAACGCGGTCGAGGCCCGGACGGTCGGCGCGGGGGCGGGGTCGAGCCAGCGCGTCATCGCCTTGGCTTCGGCCTCGTCGGCGTTGAAGGCCACCACCGCGTCGCGCGCCGGCCGGCCGTTGCGGGCGAGCGTCCAGCGCCGGAGCGAGGACGCCTCGAGCCCGATCAGCACCAGGACCAGCAGCGTGATCGCGGTGCCGGCGGCGGGCGACAGGCCGAGGCCGTAGCCGACGAGTGCGGTGGCGCCGAGCCCGGCCAGCACCAGCAGGGCTGCGAGCCAGAGGCGGTGATAGAGGAACCACAGCACCGAGAAGGCGAAGGCCGCCCACGAGAACCCGTCCGGCACCAGCTGCGCCCGGTCGAGGTCGTGCGCCTCGCCGGAGCGGGCCTCGTGCGGCAGATGGAGCGTGTAGCTGCGCATCCTCATGGCGACCCCTTCCCTTTCCTGTCGGCCGAACGCCGGAGGCGGCTGCGCGAGCCCGCCGCGACGGCCGTCCGCGATCCTCGCCTAGAGCGAACCCTTGGTCGAGGGAACGCGTCCCTCCTCGCGGGGATCGACCGCGACGGCCTTCCGCAAGGCGCGGGCCAGCCCCTTGAAGCAGCTCTCGGCGATGTGATGGGCGTTGTCGCCGTAGAGCGTCTCGACGTGGAGCGTGATGCCGGCGTTCATGGCGAAGGCCTGGAACCACTCGCGCACCAGCTCGGTGTCGAAGGCACCGATCTTCTCGACGCGGAAGGCGGTGCGGAACACCAGGAACGGCCTGCCCGAGATGTCGATCGCGACCCGGCTCAACGTCTCGTCCATCGGCATGTGGATGTCGGCGTAGCGGGCGATGCCGCGCTTGTCGCCGAGCGCCTTCGCGAAGGCCTGGCCGAGCGCGATGCCGCAATCCTCCACCGTGTGGTGCTGGTCGACGTGCAGGTCGCCGGTCACCCGCGCCTCGACGTCGAACAGGCCGTGCCGGGCGAACAGCTCGAGCATGTGGTCGAGGAAGCCGACCCCGGTGGCGATCCCGGCCTTGCCGGTGCCGTCGAGGTCGATCGAGACCGACACGTCGGTCTCCGCCGTCTTCCGGCTGATGCTGGCGCTGCGCATGGTCTTCGTGGGTGTTCGTTCGCCGGGCCGACGCGGCCGGCTTTCGTGCCTTCTAGTGCGGAAGCCGTCGCTGGGGGAAGGGCTCGGCTCAATCCTTGAGCACGCGCCCCGCCACCGCGTCGAGCTTGGCCAAGAGGTCCGGGTCGCGGTGGGACGGCGCCGTCATGATCGCGCCGTCGAGCGCCCGGTGCGAGCCGGCCGGGCAATCCTCGCGGGTCGCGGGCAGGTCGCGGGCGAGCCGCGCCACGAGGCGGGCGGCCTTGTCGGCGTTGGCCCGCGCCACCGCGACGACCGAGGCCACGTCGACCGCGTCGTGGCCCGGATGCCAGCAGTCGAAGTCTGTGACCATCGCGATGGTGGCGTAGGTGATCTCGGCCTCGCGGGCGAGCTTGGCCTCGGGCATGTTGGTCATGCCGATCACGTCGAACCCTTGCGCCTTGTAGCTCTTCGATTCGGCGAGCGAGGAGAATTGCGGCCCCTCCATGCAGACGTAGGTGCCGCCGCGATGCACGGCGATCCCCTCCGCCTCCGCCGCGTTCGCGATGCGCTTCTGCAGGTTCGGGCCGACCGGGTGGGCGAGCGAGACGTGGGCGACGCAGCCGTTGCCGAAGAACGAGGACGCGCGCCCCACCGTCCGGTCGACGAACTGGTCGACGAGCACGAACAGGCCCGGATGCAGCTCGTTGCGGAACGAGCCGCAGGCCGACAGCGCGACGAGGTCGGTGACGCCGGCCCGCTTCAGCGCGTCGATGTTGGCGCGGTAGTCGATGCCGGACGGGGAGAGGCGGTGCCCGCGGCCGTGGCGGGCCAGGAACACCACCTTGGTGTCCCCGATGCGCCCGATCCGCAGGGCGTCGGACGGCTCGCCCCAGGGCGACGCCACCCGCTCCTCGCGCACGTCCTCGAGCCCCGGCAGGTCGTAGACCCCCGACCCGCCCATCACACCGAGCACCGCTGCCGTCATGTCGATCGTCCGTTGTCGAAGGTGGCGCGTAGGAGCCGCTGCGGGGCTCCCTCTCCATGGGGAGAGGGGTGGGGTGAGGGGCGTGACCTCTCCGGACGGCGCACGCCCCTCATCCTGTCCTTCTCCCCCCGGGGGAAGGGACCCGCGCAGGTCTCGGCGAGGTCGAGATCTCCGCGTCCCGCTATCACGAACTGCGCGCGCGGCAAAAACGCGAACGGGCCCCGCGAGGGGCCCGTTCGGTCGTCCGTGGATCGATCGGGCGTCAACCCGCCTTGTGCAGCTCGGGCTGGAGACCGTGGACCTCGCCGCCGACGTCGGCCCAGACCCGCTTCTTGACGTAGTACAGCAGCCCCGAGAGCAGGATCAGGAACAGGATCACCCGGAAGCCGAGCGCCTTGCGCGCCATCATGTGCGGCTCGGCGGCCCAGGCCATGAAGGCCGCCACGTCGCGGGTGTACTGGTCGACCGTCTCCGGCACGACCGGCTGGCCGGCCTCGTTCTTCGGGTAGGTCACCTGGCCGTCGCTGATCGGGTTCGGCATCGCGATCAGGTGGCCGGGATAGTACTTGTTGTAGTGCACGCCGTCCGGCACGTCGGTGCCCTTCGGGGGCTCCTCGTAGCCGTTCAGCACCGCGTGGATGTAGTCCACGCCCTGCTCGGAATAGCCGACGAAGGGCAGCGCGTCGGTGATGAACCACGGGAAGCCGCGCTCGAAGGTGCGGGCCTTGGCCAGCACCGAGAAGTCCGGCGGCGCCTTGCCGCCGTTGGCCGCCGCCGCCGCCTGGTCGTTCGGGAAGGGCGGCGGGAACTTGTCGGCCGGGCGGCCGGGCCGCTCGAACATCTCGCCGGCGTCGTTCGGGCCGTCCTTGACCTGGTAGGTCGCGGCGAGCGCCTTGACCTGGCTCTCCGAGAAGTCGGGACCGCCCTCCTCCGCGAGGTTGCGGAAGTCCACGAGCTTCATCGAGTGGCAGGCGGAGCAGACCTCCTTGTAGACCTGGAACCCGCGCTGGAGCTGCGCCTGGTCGAAGCGGCCGAACACGCCGGCGTAGCTCCACTGGAGGCGGGGCGGCTGGTTGCCGCCATGCGCGTCCTCGGCGGAGGCCGCCGAGGAGCCCAGCGGGGCGCCGAGGGAGAGCGCCAGCAGGGAGGCGGCGAGAAGGCTCGAGAGTTTCATCGTCGGTTCCGGTCCTGCCCTCAGCCCTTGGTCGTCGGCGCCGCGGCGGCGCCCGCCGGCAGCCCGGACCCGCTCACCTGCTTGCCCGGCCCGGTCACGCTCTCCAGGATCGACCCGGGCAGCGCCTTCGGCGTCTCGATCAGGCCGACGATCGGCATCACGAGGAGGAAGTGGGCGAAGTAGTAGAAGGTGCAGATCTGCGAGGCGATGACGTAGCCGCCTTCCGGCGGCTTGGCGCCGAGCCAGCCGAGGATGACCGTGACCGCAAGGAACAGCCAGAAGAACTGGCGGTAGATCGGCCGGTAGTTGCACGAACGCACCCGCGAGGTGTCGAGCCACGGCGCGAGCGCGAGGATCAGCACCGCCGAGAACATCAGGATCACGCCGCCGAGCTTCGACGGCACCGCGCGCAGGATCGCGTAGAACGGCAGGAAGTACCATTCGGGCACGATGTGGGCCGGGGTCACGGCGGGGTTGGCCGGGACGTAGTTGTCGGCGTGGCCGAGATAGTTCGGCTGGTAGAAGATGAACCACGCGAACAGGATCATGAACACCACGGTGGCGAACACGTCCTTGATCGTGGCGTAGGGGGTGAAGGGCACCGCGTCCTTCGAGGACTTGATCGGGATGCCGGTCGGGTTGTTCTGGCCGGTGACGTGCAGCGCCCAGACGTGGAGCACCACGACGCCGGCGATCATCCACGGCAGCAGGTAGTGCAGCGAGAAGAAGCGGTTGATCGTCGGGTTGCCGACCGAGTAGCCGCCCCAGAGCAGGCTCTGGATGGTGTCGCCGACCACGGGGATCGCGGCGAGGATGTTGGTGATGACGGTCGCGCCCCAGAAGCTCATCTGGCCCCAGGGCAGGGTGTAGCCGAGGAAGGCGGTCGCCATCATCAGGAGGTAGATGATCACGCCGAGGATGTAGAGCACCTCGCGCGGGGCCTTGTACGACCCGTAATACAGCGCCCGGAAGATGTGCACGTAGACCGCGACGAAGAACATCGACGCGCCGTTGGCGTGGGCGTAGCGCAGCAGCCAGCCGTAGTTCACGTCGCGCATGATGTGCTCGACGGAGTTGAACGCCTGGGTCGCCGAGGGCTCGTAGTGCATCGCGAGCCAGACGCCGGTGACGATCTGGATGCCGAGGAAGGCGATCAGGATCGCGCCGAAGGTCCAGAAGTAGTTCAGGTTGCGCGGCACCGGGAAGGCGACGAACGACGAGTGCACCAGCCCGACGATCGGCAGGCGGGCCTCGAACCACTTCGCGAGGCGGCTCTTGGGGACGTAGGCGTTGGCGTGAGCGCTCATGGGCGGTCCCTCGTGTCTCAGGCCGCGGCCTTGGCTTCCTCGCCGATGCGGATCTTCGCGTCGGTCTGGAAGGAATAGGGCGGGATCGGAAGGTTGATCGGGGCGGGGCCGCGGCGGACGCGGCCGACCGCGTCGAACTGCGAGCCGTGGCAGGGGCAGGCCCAGCCCTCGAAGTTGCCCTGGTGGCCGATCGGCACGCAGCCGAGATGGGTGCAGTTGCCGTAGACCACGAGCCACTGGTCGTGGCCCTTCTTCACCCGCGTGCCGAAGGGAGCCGGATCGGAGAGCTGGCTCTCCGGGATCGCCTTCATGTCCGTCACCTCCTTCTCGGTGAGCTTGCGGACGAAGATCAGCTTGCCGCGCCAGAACACGTTGATGATCTGGCCGTCGGTGATCGGGGCGAGGTCGACGTCGATCGGCGCGCCGGCGGCGATGGTGGCGGCGTCCGGCGCCATCGAGGCGACGAAGGGCCAGGCGACGGCGCCGACGCCGACGGCGGCGCCCGCGCCGGTGGCCAGGTACAGGAAGTCGCGGCGGGTTCCGTCCGGGGCGGCGGTGCCGGTGGACGCGGCGGCGGAGGTGTTCGCCAAGGTCGTCAATCTCCCAGTGTGCCGTCGCCCGATCTCGTGGCGTCGGGCAGGTCGGCGGAGCGCTCCCGGGCGGATGGGAATCCGATCTCGCCCGCCGCGTCGGACCGCCCGTGCGGAGCGGACCAGAGCATCATCGTTCTAATCTGTGCAATGCGACCGCACGTCGCCCGAAGTCAAGCCAAGCTGTGCCGGAGGACGACACGGATCGGGTTTCCTATCGCGCGGGCGGCCCGGCGGGCCCGGGCCTGCGGTCCCGAAGCGCGGTCAGGCGGCGCCAGCGGGCGGTGAGCAGGATCGCGACGACGAACAGGCCGGCGCAGAAACCGAGCCAGATCCCGTAGCCCTGCAGCCCCGCCCCCCAGGCGAGCGCCGCGCCGGCGGGTACGCCGATGCCCCAGTAGCCGCCGACGGCGATCAGCATCGGCACCTTCGTATCTTGCAGGCCGCGCAGCATCCCGAGGGCGACGGACTGGACCCCGTCGGCCACCGCGAACAACGCCGCGAAGCCAAGGAAGCCGACCGCGTAGGGCATCACCGCGACGTTGGCGGGTGCCTCGACGTCGAGGAACAGCCCGATCAGCAGGCGCGGCGCGCCGAGCTGGAGGCTAGCGCAGGCCGCCATGAAGCCGAAGCCGAGCGCCAGCGCGACGCGGGCGGCGAGCCGCACGCCCTGCGGGTCGTGCGCGCCGTGCCGCAGGCCGACGCGCACGGTGGCGCCCTGCGCGACCCCGTTCGGGACCATGAAGCAGAGCGCCGCGATCTGGATCGCCACCGCGTGCGCGGCGAGCTGGGCCGCGCCGAACAGCCCCATGCCGAGCACCGCCGCCTCGAACAGGCCGGCTTCCGCGAGCCCCGTCCCCGCCATCGGCAGGCCGAGGCGGAACAGGGCCGAGAGGCGCTTCGCATCGAAGCGCCAGACCCGGTGCAGCAGCCGGTACCGGCGCAGGCCGCGGTCGCGCAGGATCACCGCGACGAGCACGAGGAGGGTGAAGAACGCGGCGCAGGTGGTGGCGATGCCGACCCCGACCAGCCCCATGCCGAGGCGTCCGGGGCCCTCGAAGGCGAGCCAGACCCCGAGGCCGATATTGACCGGCAGCGCCATCAGGCTGGCGGCGAGCGGCCAGCTCGGGCGCTCCAGCGCCGCGAAGGTGCCGCGCAGCACCATGAACAGCAGGGCCGGCCACATCGCCCATTCCAGCGCGCGCATGTAGCGGCCGGCATCCTCGGCCAGCGCCGGCGGCTCGCCGATCGCTTCCAGCAGCGCCCACGTGTGCCACAGCCCGAGCATCAGCGGGATCGCGACGAGGGTCGCGGCCCAGAACCCGGCCCGCACGAGGCGGCGCACGGCGTCCGAATCGGTGCGGTCGCGCCCGAGCGCCTCCGCGATCAGGGGCGCCACCGCCGAGGTCAGGCCGATGCCGCAGATGAACAGGATGAAGTACAGGCTGGTGGCCAGCGTCGCCGCCGCGAGCTCGGGCGCGCCCAGGCGGCCGAGCATCACCGTGTCGGCGGTGATCAGCCCGTGCTGGGCGAGGTTGGTGAGGACGAGGGGCGCGGCGAGCGCGAGGGTCGCGCGCAGCTCCGCGATCCACGGTCGCCGGACGGGAGGCCGCCCCTCCCCGGCCGAGGCCGCGAGGCCGAATGCCGGCATGTCTTGGTCTCTCGATGATCTGGCCGGCGCGGCCGCCCATTTGAATGCAGAGAGGTCCTATGCCCTCCCCGTCATTCCGGGCTCTGGTTCCGCGCGTTCTACCCCGGCAACGCGTCGGAAATCCGACGGGGCTCGGGTTTGGGCGCCCGGTCGGGCAGGAAGCCGCCGGACTGGCGCTCCCACAATCGGGCGTAGAGGCCGCCGCGGCCGATCAGCTCGGCATGCGTCCCCTCCTCGACGATGCGGCCCTCGTCGATGACCACGAGGCGGTCGAGCGCCGCGATGGTCGAGAGCCGGTGGGCGATGGCGAGCACGGTCTTGCCCTGCATCAGGGTGTCGAGGCTCTCCTGGATCGCCGCCTCGACCTCCGAATCCAGCGCCGAGGTCGCCTCGTCGAGGATCAGCACGGGGGCGTCCTTGAGGATCACCCGGGCGATGGCGATGCGCTGGCGCTGGCCGCCGGAGAGCTTCACCCCGCGCTCGCCGACCTGGGCGTCGTAGCCGCGCCGCCCCTTGTGGTCGACGAGGTCATGGATGAAGGCGTCGGCATGGGCGAGCTCGGCGGCGCGGGCGACCGCGTCCATGGTCGCGTCGGGGCGGCCGTAGGCGATGTTGTCGCGGATCGAGCGGTGCAGCAGCGAGGTGTCCTGGCTGACCATGGCGATGGCGCCCCGCAGCGAATCCTGCGTGACGCGCGCGATGTCCTGGCCATCGACGGTGATGCGGCCGCTCTCGACGTCGTGCAGGCGCAGCAGCAGCGAGGTGATCGTGGTCTTGCCCGCGCCGCTGACGCCGACGAGCCCGACCTTCTCGCCGGCCCGGATGTGCAGCGACAGGTTCTCGATCACGTTGGCGTCGCCGCGGCCGTAATGGAAGCCGACGTTCTCGAAGCGGATGTCCCCGCCCGCGACCTTCAGCACGGCGGCGTCGGGCGCGTCGACGAGCCCGTGCGGACGGCTGATCGTCTGCATGCTCTCCTGGATCACGCCGACGTTCTCGAACACGCCGCGCACGGTCTGCATCACCCAGCCCGACATCGCGAGCAGGCGCAGCACCAGCGCGAGGCCGGCGGCGGCCTCGCCCGTGGTCATGCCGCCGCGCTGCCACAGCATCAGGCACAGGGCGCCGGTGGCGAGCAGCAGGGCGCTGTTGAGGATGCCGAGCAGGGTCGTCGTCAGCGTCACCAGCCGGAACTGGTGCAGGTAGGTCCGGGTGTTGCTGTCGATCGCCTCGCGCACGGCCGCGCGCTCCTCGCGGTCGCGGGCGAAGAGCTTGACGGTGAGGATGTTGGTGTAGCTGTCGACCACCCGCCCGACCAGCGCCGAGCGGGTCTCGGCGGTGCGGTGCGACCGCTCGCGCGCCCGCGGCACGAACCACGCCGTCAGCCCGGCATAGGCCGCGATCCAGGCCACCACCGGCAAGGCCAGCCACACCGAGATCGACGAGAACAGGCCGACCGCGGTGATCGCGTAGATCGCCACGTAGAGCAGGGTGTCGATGAACACGACCGCGATCTCGCGCACCGCCGGGCCGACCTGGACGATGCGGTTGGCGAGGCGGCCGGCGAAGTCGCCCTGGAAGTACGAGAGCGAGTGGCCGAGCGTGTAGAGGTGGGTGCGCCAGCGGACCTGGTTGGTGGTCTGCGGCACGATGAGCTGGTTCGAGGCGACCTCGTGCAGCCAGATCGTGGTCGGCCGCACCACCACGAGGAACAGCGCGGCGAGCGCCAGCGCGAGCCCATGATCCTGCAGCAGCGTCGTCCGGTCGGCGCCGTTCATCAGGTCGATGAACCAGCGCATCAGCAGGTAGAGCGAGGCCTCGACCGTGCCCGCCACCACCGCGATGACGAACAGGGCGGCGAGCGCGGCCCGCATCGGGCGCAGGTAGAACGCGGCGAAGCCGAGCACGGTCTTGGGGGGCATCCGCTCTGCGTCGAAGGGCGCGAACGGGTCGATGCGGCGCTCGAGCCAATCGAGGAACATGGTGTCACGGTGCTTTGCGTCGGGGAGGCGTGACCCTCATGTAAGCCCGCGGTCGTCCCGGCCAAGCGCGGAGCGATGCCGCAGCGCGTCGGGGCTGTCATGCGTCGGCACGGATCGGCCGTGCCGGCGTGGATTGGTCGGCGGCGCCGAAGCGGATATCCCCGGAGCATGCTCCGCCTCGCGCTCTACCAGCCCGACATCCCCCAGAACACCGGCACGCTGCTGCGCATGGCGGCCTGCCTCGGGCTCTCCGTCGAGATCGTCGAGCCGGCGGGCTTCGACGTGTCCGACCGTCACCTGCGCCGCTCGGGGCTCGACTACCTCGACCACGTCGCGATCACCCGGCACCGTTCCTGGGCGGCGTTCTCGGAATGGCGCCTCCAGGCCGGAATCCGCCTGGTGCTCGCCACCACCGCGGGCGCCCTGCCCTACACGGGCTTCGCCTTCCGCGACGGCGACTGCATCCTGATGGGCCGCGAATCGGCCGGCGTGCCCGAGGCGGTCCACGCCGCGGCCGACGCGCGGGTGGTGGTGCCGATCCGCGCCGGGATGCGCTCGCTCAACGTCGCGGTCGCCGCGGCGATGATCTGCGGCGAGGCGATCCGGCAGGGGGCCGGGCCGACGGCCTGAGCCGCCCGGCCCGCGCGCGCCCGACGGTGTCGCCGGGCGCCTCGCGCCGGTTCGCCGCCGTGGGCGGTGGCTCGCGCCCGCGCGATCGGCGTCACGCCGTCACGCCGGCGCGCGGGCCGCGAAGACCTCCTTGGCGGCGAACAGGCCGTTGAGGGCGGCCGGGAAGCCGGCATAGACCGCCATCTGCATGATCACCTCGGTGATCTCGTCGCGGGACAGGCCGACGTTCAGGCCCGCCTCGATGTGCACCTTCAGCTGCGGCGCGGCGTTGCCCATCGCCGTCAGCGCTGCGATCGTGGCGATCTCCCGCGATCGCAGGTCGAGGCCGGGGCGGCTGTAGATGTCGCCGAACGGGAACTCGATCAGGTAGCGGGCGAAATCCGGGGCGATGCCGGACAGCGCCGCGATCACGTGCTCCCCGGCCTGCCCGTCGATCTCAGCGAGCGCGCGGGCGCCCCGCGCGTAGCGGCTTTCCGGGGTCGGGCTCTGGTCGGTCGTCATCGTGCATCCCTTCGGTCGAGCAGGCATAGCCGGCGATCTTCGTGTCGAGGGCGGCCAGGGCGTCCTGCAACGCGGCGACGTGCGCGCGGACCTGCGCGCGATGCCGTTCGAGCAGCAGGCGCCGTTCCGGAGCCGTCGCCGGTCCGGCGCGCCGCAGGGCCGCGTAATGCAGCATCGTCCGGATCGGCATGCCGGTGGTCTTGAGACGGTCGAGGAAGCCGATCCAGGCCAGGATCGACCCGTCGTAGTGCCGGTGCCCCGCGGCGTCCCGCTCGACGAACGGCAGCAGCCCGATCCGCTCATAGTAGCGGAGGGTGTGGGCCGTCAGGCCCGAGCGTTTGGCGAGTTCGCCGATCCGCATGCACCGCTTGCCTTTCGGCCCTTTGACCCTTTGGCCCTCGCCACGATGCCATCGAGGCTACGGCTTCGAGCGCGCTCGAAGTCAAGCGCGGGTCGAAGCCCGGTTTCGCGATGCGTGAATTGACGCCGCCGGGGCGGAGTGGGACATCCCGTCCATGACGATGCCGGACACCGAGACAGCCCGCCCCCGCCTGCCCGAGGCCGACGTCACGGCGCTCAAGGCCGAGGCGACCGCGTGGTTCACGACGCTGCGCGACCGCATCGTCGGCGCGCTCGAGACCCTGGAGGCCGAGGCCGAGGGGCCGTTCCATCCGGACGCACCCGCTGCGGCTGGGCACTTCGAAAAAACCCCCTGGGAGCGGACCGACCACACCGGCCGGCCCGGCGGCGGCGGCACCATGGCGATGCTGCACGGCCGGGTGTTCGAGAAGGCCGGCGTCCACGTCTCGGCGGTGCACGGCGAGTTCGCGCCGGAGTTCCGCGCCCAGATGCCGGGCGCTGCGGAGGACCCGCGCTTCTTCGCCACCGGCATCTCGCTGATCGCGCATCCGTGGAACCCGAACGTGCCGACGGTCCACATGAACACCCGCTTCGTGGTGACGACGAAGACGTGGTTCGGCGGCGGAGCCGACCTCACCCCGGTGCTCGAGCGCCGGCGGACGCAGGACGACCCCGACACGCAGCACTTCCACGCCTGCCTCAAGGCAGCCTGCGACGCCCACGCCCCGGCGGCGAACTACGACAAGTACAAGCAGTGGTGCGAGGAATACTTCTACCTGCCGCACCGCAAGGAGCCCCGCGGCGTCGGCGGGATCTTCTACGACTACCACTGGACCGGCGACCCGCAGGCCGACCTCGCCTACACCCGCGACGTCGGCGGCGCCTTCCTCGCGGCCTATCCCGAGATCGTCCGGCGCAACGTCGCGACGCCCTGGACCGAGGCCGACCGGCTGGAGCAGCAGGTGCGGCGCGGGCGCTACGTCGAGTTCAACCTGCTCCACGACCGCGGCACGATCTTCGGCCTGAAGACCGGCGGCAACGTCGCCTCGATCCTGTCGTCGCTGCCGCCGACCGTGCGCTGGCCGTGAGCGACGATCTCCCCAAAAGCTTCGCCCCGCAGCAGGACGCGGCGCTGAAGGCCATCGCCGCCTGGCGCAAGGACAAGGGCGCCGCCCAGGTGTTCCGGCTGTTCGGCTACGCCGGCACCGGCAAGACCACGCTGGCCCGCCGCATCGCCGACGACGTCGACGGCTCGGTGGTGTTCGGGGCCTTCACCGGCAAGGCGGCCTCGGTGATGCGCCAGAAGGGCTGCCAGGACGCCGCGACGATCCACTCGCTGATCTACCGCACCAAGGAGACGGAAGAGGGCGGCCCCGCCTTCTCGCTGAACCGCGCCGGGCCGGCGGCCAAGGCCGACCTCATCGTCATCGACGAGTGCTCGATGGTCGATTCCGACCTCGGCCACGACCTGCTGTCGTTCGACAAGCCGGTGCTGGTGCTCGGCGACCCGGCGCAGCTGCCGCCGGTGCGCGGCGGCGGCTTCTTCACCGAGGCCGAGCCCGACGTGATGCTGACCGAGGTCCACCGCCAGGCCAAGGACGACCCGATCGTGCGCATGGCGATGACGGTGCGCGAGGGCGGCCGGCTCGCGCTCGGCGAGTACGGCGCCAGCCGCGTGGTCTCGCGCCGCGCCATCGACCCGACCCAGGTGCTCGACTGCGACCAGGTGCTGGTGGGCATGAACAAGACCCGCCGTCTCTACAACGGGCGGCTGCGGGAGCTGGCCGGCCACGTCGACCCGATGCCGGCGGTGGGCGAGAAGCTGGTCTGCCTGCGCAACGACCGCACCAAGGGCCTGCTCAACGGCTCGACCTGGACCGTGCAGGCCCTGCGCGCGCCGCCCCGCCCCGACACGATCCGCCTCGACGTGGTGCCGGAGGACGACGCCGGCATGCGCAAGCGCGCCATCGACATCAAGGTTTTACGCGCCGTGATTTCCGGGTCCGAGGAGGAGATCCCGGCCTTCCTGCGCCGGGAGACCGACGAGTTCACCTACGGCTACGCCCTCACCGTCCACAAGGCGCAGGGCTCGCAGTGGGACAAGGTGGTGCTGTTCGACGAATCGTTCGCCTTCCGCGAGCACCGGGCGCGGTGGCTCTACACCGGCCTGACCCGCGCGGCGCAGGCGATCACGGTGGTGGTGTAGGACCGGCTCTTCCCTCCCCCGACGGATCTCGTGCTCGCCCGAGATCCGCACCCTGTGTGCCCAAGTCGGGCAGGCCCGACTTGGGTGCGGGGGAGGGCTTGCAGTCTCAGAGCTTCGTCCCGAAGATCTCCGCCACCTGCGGGATGTCCTTGTCGCCGCGGCCGCACAGGTTCATCACCATGAGATGGTCGGCCGGCTTCTTCGGGGCCATCTCCAGCACCTTGGCGAGGGCGTGGGCTGGCTCCAGCGCCGGGATGATGCCCTCGAGCATCGAGCACAGCTTGAACGCGCCGAGCGCCTCCTGGTCGGTGGCCGAGAGGTAGGTGACGCGGCCGGCCTCGTGCAGCCAGGCGTGCTCGGGGCCGATGCCGGGATAGTCAAGGCCGGCCGAGATCGAGTGCGCGTCCGCGATCTGCCCGTCGTCGTCCATCAGCAGGTAGGTGCGGTTGCCGTGCAGCACCCCCGGCCGTCCGCCCGAGAGCGAGGCCGCGTGCAGGCCCGACGAGACGCCGTGGCCGGCGGCCTCGACGCCGAAGATCTCCACGTCGCGGTCGTCGAGGAAGGGGTGGAACAGCCCCATCGCGTTCGAGCCGCCGCCGATGCAGGCCACGAGCGAATCGGGCAGCCGCCCCTCGGCCTCCAGCATCTGCTCCTTGGTCTCGCGGCCGATGATCGACTGGAAGTCGCGCACCATCGCCGGATAGGGGTGCGGGCCGGCGACCGTGCCGATGCAGTAGAACGTGTCGGCGACGTTGGTGACCCAGTCGCGCAGGGCCTCGTTCATCGCGTCCTTCAGGGTCTTGGTGCCGGACTCGACCGGGATCACCTCGGCGCCGAGCATCTTCATCCGGAAGACGTTCGGGGCTTGGCGCGCCACGTCGACGGCGCCCATGTAGACCACGCAGGTCAGGCCGAACCGGGCGCAGAGGGTCGCGGTGGCGACGCCGTGCTGGCCGGCGCCGGTCTCGGCGATGATCCGCTTCTTGCCCATCCGGCGGGCGAGCAGGATTTGCCCGAGGACGTTGTTCACCTTGTGCGAGCCGGTGTGGTTCAGCTCGTCGCGCTTGAAGTAGATCTTCGCGCCGCCGCAATGCTCGGTCAGCCGCTCCGCGAAGTAGAGCGGGCTCGGTCGGCCGACGTAGTGCTTGAGGTAGCCGTCCATCTCGGCCTGGAACCCCGGGTCGGCCTTGGCCGCGGCGTAGGCCTCTTCCAGGGAGAGGATCAGCGGCATCAGCGTCTCGGCGACGAAGCGGCCGCCGAAGATGCCGAACCGGCCGCGCTCGTCGGGGCCGGTGCGGAACGAGTTCGGAGGGGGAGAGAGGGTCACGGATCGCGTCCTTGTTCGCGAGGGTGGGGTCGCGACGCGGTGATCGCGAAGGGCGGTCCGGGTGCGTGGCGCACCGGGCGCGCCGGGTCGGGTCCGGTTTGCGGTAGGATCGCCCCGCGGGTCAACACGCGCCCGCGCATGGCGGCCGGGGCCGACCGTCGCGGCGAGACGAAAAAGGGCCGGGCGTCGCCGCCCGGCCCTCGTTGTCCGATCCCGTCCGTGCCGGGCTATTGCGGCTTGTCGGCGGGAACGCCCTGCTCGCTGCCGTTCGCCTTGAGATCCTGGGCCTTCTGCTCGGCCGCGGGGTCGGCCTTGGCCGGCGCCTCGGTGGTCGCGGGCGCCGGCGGCGCGGTCGGCGCAGGCGCCGTGTCGGCGGCGGGCGACGGCCCGCTGCTCTCGGGCGCCGACTTCTGCTCGACCGCGTTGCGGTTCTCGGAGCCGGCGCCGGCGGGCGCGCCGGGCGCCTTCTCGGTCACCGGCTTGGCGCCCTCCGCCTTGTTGTCGGCGGGCTTGGCCGGGCTGTCCTTGCCCTCGGAGGCCTTGCCGGCCGCCGGCTTCTCGGAGGTCGGCTTGTCCGCCGGCTTGGCTTCGGCGGGCTTGGCGTCGGCGGGCTTGGCGTCGGCCGGCTTGTCGGCGGGCTTGGCATCGGCGGGCTTGGCATCGGCCGCCTTCTCGACCGCCGGCAGCGGCTTGGGGCTGTCCGACAGGGTGTGGAGGTAGGCGATGACGTTGGCGCGCTCCTGAGGCGAGCTGATGCCGGCGAACGCCATCTTGGTGCCCTTCACGTAGGCCTTGGGGCTCGTGAGGAACTCGTCGAGGTCGGCGTAGGTCCAGGTGCCGCCCTTCTCCTTCATGCCGGCCGAGTAGTCGAAGCCCTCGTGGCTGCCCTTCTTGCGCTCGACCACCTCCCACAGGTCGGGGCCGACCTTGTTCGGGCCGCCCTTCTCGAAGCTGTGGCAGGCCTGGCACGCCTTGGTGCCGCCCTGGCCCTTCTCGACGTTGGCGGAGGCCAGCCGCACGGCGATCGGCTCGACCTTGGCGGCCTCGGGCGCCGCGGCGCTCTCCTCCTTGGCCTCGGGCAGGTCGTAGCCGGCCTTGCCCGCGGGCTTGGGATGGTAGATCAGCTCGGCGACGAAGCCCGATCCGGCCACCAACAGCAGGGCGCCGAGCACCGCACCGGCCACCTTGTTCAGCTCGAACGAGTCCATGCTTTCTTCAACTCCTGTCGCGCTGCGCGGCGGGCGAATCCGCGCCCGGCCTGCCGGCGCCGGACTTTGGAAGATTTCGAGGGTGCTTAGCCGCTCGAAGCCGACCTTGACAATGGCGGAATGGGTGACAGTCGGCACACGATTGGTCGCACGCCGCCGCCCGCCTCGACGCGCCCGGGCGGCGCGAGTGCCCGCGCCGCGCGCCCGAGGCCCGGCGCACGGCTTCGATGACAAGCCGGCGGGCGCCTGTTAAGCACCGGCCCGCGGCCCGGCCGCCGTCCCGCAGATCGCCCGTCGATGTCCGATCCCCTCGTCCTGATCCCCGCCCGCCTCGCGGCGACGCGGCTGCCGAACAAGCCCCTGGCGCTGATCGCCGGCGAGGCGATGATCGTGCATGTCTGGCGCCGCGCGGTCGAGGCCGGGATCGGGCCGGTGGTCGTCGCCACCGACACCGCCGAGATCGCCGCCGCGGTCGAGGCGGTGGGCGGCGTCGCGGTGATGACGCGGGCCGATCACCCGTCGGGCTCCGACCGCCTCGCCGAGGCCCTGGAGATCGTCGACCCGCAGGGCAACCACGACGTCGTCGTCAACGTGCAGGGCGACCTGCCGACGATCGATCCGCGGGCGATCGGGGCGGCGGTGGCGCTGCTCGCCGACCGCGCGGTCGACATCGCCACGCTGTGCGCGCCGATCGTCGACCCGGCGGAGGCCGAGAACCCGAACGTGGTCAAGCTCGTCGGCCACACGGTCGGGCCGGAGCGCCTGCGCGCGCTCTACTTCACCCGCGCCCGCGCCCCCTGGGGCGACGGGCCGCTGTTCCACCATATCGGCCTCTACGCCTATCGCCGCCGGGCGCTGGCGCGCTTCATGGCGCTGCCGCCGGGCGAGCTCGAGACCCGCGAGAAGCTGGAGCAGCTCCGCGCGCTGGAGGCCGGGATGCGCATCGACGCCGCGATCGTCGACGACCTGCCGCTCGGCGTCGACACCCCCGCCGACCTGGAGCGCGCCCGCGCGCTGCTCGGCGCCCGCCGCCTCAACTGACCGTTGCGATGACCGATCCGAAGACCATCAGCTACCAGGGCGAGCCCGGCGCCAACTCGCACATCATCTGCGCGGAGGCCTACCCGGACTGGACCGCCCTGCCCTGCCCCACCTTCGAGGACGCCTTCGCGGCGGTCACCGAGGGCCGTGCGCAGGCGGCGATGATCCCGATCGAGAACTCGATCGCCGGCCGCGTCGCCGACATCCACCACCTGATCCCGACCTCGGCCCTGCACATCGTCGCCGAGCACTTCCTGCCGATCCACTTCCAGCTCATGGTGCTGCCGGGCACGCGGATCGAGGACCTGCGCTCGGTCCACACCCACGTCCACGCGCTCGGCCAGTGCCGTCGCATCATCCGGCGGCTCGGACTCAAGGCGGTGGTGGCCGGCGACACCGCGGGCGCCGCCCGCGAGGTGATGGAGGCGGGCGATCCTTCCCGCGCGGCGCTGGCGCCGGCTCTGGCGGCGGAGGTCTACGGCCTCGACATCCTCGCCCGCGACGTCGAGGACGAGGCCCACAACACGACGCGCTTCGTGGTGTTCCGCCCCGAGGCCCTGCCGGTGGCGGCGGGCGACCGCCCGATGGTGACGAGCTTCGTCTTCCGGGTGCGCAACATCCCGGCCGCGCTCTACAAGGCGCTCGGCGGCTTCGCGACCAACGGCGTCAACATGTCGAAGCTCGAGAGCTACATGGTCGACGGCGAGTTCACCGCGACGCAGTTCTACGCCGAGGTCGACGGCCATCCCGAGGAGCCGGGCCTCGCCCGCGCGCTGGCCGAGCTCGCCTACTTCTCGCGCGAGCTGCGGATCGTCGGGACCTACCCGGCCCACCCGTTCCGCGACGCGGCGCGGCCGGCGGCGGAGTAGCTCACTCCCGCCCGATCACCCGGTCGACCACCACGTCGGACCAGAAGCCCGGCCGGAAGCCGCGCTTGAGCGCCTCCGGGTCGTAGACGGTCTCGACCCAGGTCAGGAAGTCGAGCCCCTGCCCTGCGCCCTCCAGGGCGTAGCGGGCGAAGAACGCATCCAGGATCCCGGTCTTGGCGAAGCGGAAATGGCCGTAGCGGGCCGAGAGCTGGCGCGCGGCCTCCGCCACCGGGCGGTCCTCGTGCAGGATCAGGTAGAGGGCGGCGCCCAGGCCCGCCCGGTCGGCGCCCGACTTGCAGTGCATCACCGCCGGGTATTCGAGGCCGGCGAAGAAGTCGCGCGCGGCCAGGATCGTCTCGCGGGAGGGCGCCTCGCGCGAGCGCAGCACGAACTCGACGAGCTTGAGCCCCTGGCGCTCGCAGGCCTCGCGCTCCAGCGGCCAGGAGCCGTGCTCGCGCCCGCCGCGCAGCGAGACCACGGTGCGGACCCCCTCCGCCCGGAAGCGCGCCAGCTGGTGCGGGCCCGGCTGGGCCGAGCGCCACATCTTGCCCGTGCCGATCCGGTGGCGGTTGAGATAGGCCATCCGGAAGATGCCGTGATCGACGAACAGCATGTTCGCCCAGGCGCCGAGCCGTGCCGGCGCGCCGCTGATCGGCCGCGCGAAGCGCTCGATGCGGGCCATGCGCCGGGCGTAGCGGGTCTCGGGGCTGAGGAAGCGGTTGAACACGGGCTCTCGCGGTGGTGGCGAGGAGCAGGCTCTATCAGCGCGCCCCCGGGCCGGCAATTCGGCATCTCCCTTGCCTGTACCGGTCGCGAAGGGCGCTTGGCTGCCTTCTGTTCGCCCCGATCGGGGGCGAACCTGACGGCCTGCCGCGGGTTGCCCCCCGCCAACCGCACGATCGAACCGAAGGGTCCGGCCATGAGCACCCGCACCACGAGCATCCGCCGGGCCCGCAACGCGGATGTCGGCGCGCTGTCGGCGGTGTTCGATGCGGCCTGGCGCGAGGCCTATCGCGGGATCATCCCGGGCGTGGCGCTGGAGCGGCTGATCGCGCAGCGCGACGGCGCGTGGTGGCGCGCCGCGCTCAAGCGCGGCCGGCCGATCGCGGTGGTCGAGACCGCCGACACGGTGGTCGGCTACGCCGGCTACGGCCGCGCCCGCAGCCGGTCGCTCGGCGTCGAGGGCGAGGTCGACGAGCTCTATCTCCGGCCGGAATACCAGGGCGTCGGCCTCGGGCGGCGCCTGTTCCTGGCGGTCCGCAACGACCTCGCCGACCACGGCCTGGCGCGGATCGGCGCCTGGACGCTGGAGGACAACGCCCGCGCCGCCGACTTCTACGCCGGCCTCGGCGGGCGACCCGGCCCGCGCGCGCTCGACCGCTTGGCCGGCGTGCCGCTGCCGAAGGTCGGCTACCTGTTCGGCTGACGGTTCTTCCCGTTCGTCGCGGCGTGCGGCGCGGCGCGGATTTGCTTCGCGCGCCAAGGGCTTTATGAGACCCGCACAACGGGGCGAGGCCCCGATCTTCCGGGATGCGCCAGCGCCATGATCATCGACAACATCTCGATCGGCAAGAACCCGCCGCACGACGTCAACGTCATCATCGAGGTGCCGCTCGGCGGCGAACCGATCAAGTACGAGATGGACAAGGAAGCCGGCGCGCTCGTCGTCGACCGCTTCCTCTACACCCCGATGTTCTACCCGGGGAACTACGGCTTCATCCCGCACACCCTGTCCGGCGACGGCGACCCCTGCGACGTGCTGGTGGCCAACACCCGCGCCGTGGCGCCCGGCGCGATCATGAGCGCCCGCGTGGTCGGCGTGATGGTGATGGAGGACGAGGGCGGCGAGGACGAGAAGATCATCGCCGTGCCCTCGCGCCACCTCACCAAGCGCTACGACCGGATCGAGAACTACACCGACCTGCCCGAGATCACGATCCAGCAGATCCAGCACTTCTTCGAGCACTACAAGGATCTCGAGCCCGGCAAGTGGGTCAAGTTCGTGCGCTGGGGCGACAAGGCCGAGGCCCACCGCCTGATCCACGAGGCGATCGACCGCGCCAAGAAGGCCAAGGCCTGAAGGGTTTCCCCGGGCCGATCGAGGCCCGCGCCCGGCTCCCTTCCCCGCGGACGGGGAGAGAGCCGGGCGCTTCAAAGAGATGACGTGAGACGTCAGAGCGCCTCGCCGCGCAGCAGGCGCGGCTGGGCGCCGCGCGCGGCGGCGGCCTCGCCGACGAAGAAGCGCTTGAGGCCGGGCATCCGGTCGACGAGGCCGAGGCCCAGGTCGCGGGCGATCCGCAGCGGTAGGGCGTCGTTCGAGAACAGCCGGTTGAGCCCGTCGGTCGCCGCCGCCATCGCCAGCGTGTCGAACCGGCGCGCCCGCTCGTAGGCGACGAGCACGTCCGCCGCGCCGGGATCGAGCCCGAGGCGCAGGGCGCCGGTGACCGCCTCGGCGAGGGCCGCCGCATCCGCCAGGCCGAGATTGAGGCCCTGGCCCGCGATCGGGTGGATGACGTGGGCGGCATCCCCCAGGAGCGCGAGGCGTTCGGCGCGGAAGCGCCGGGCGATGCCGAAGGCGAGCGGATGGGCGCTCGGGTCCTGCTCCAGGGTCAGCCGCCCGAGATCGGGCGTGAACCGGCGCTCGATCTCGGCCAGCACCGCGTCGGGCTCGCCCCCGAGCAGGGCGTCGACGTCGGCGGCCCGCTCGGTCCAGACGATCGAGGAGCGGTGCCCTTGCGGCCCGTCGGCCAGCGGCAGGATCGCGAACGGCCCGCTCGGGAGGAAGTGCTCGGTCGCCCGGCCCCCGTGCGGACGCGCGTGCCGGATCGTCGCGACGATGCCCGTCTGCGGGTACGACCAGCCGACCCAGCCGATCCCGGCCGCCTCGCGCAGGCGCGAGCGCGCCCCGTCGGCGGCCACCAGCAGCGCGGCCCGGAGGGTGCGGCCGTCGGAGAGCGTGGCGCGGATCGCGTCGCCGTCGGGCACCGCGCGGGCGATCCCGACCGGGTCGAGCGCGACGCCGGCCGCCGCGCAGGCCGCGCGGAGCGCCGCCGCCAGCGCCTCCGCCTCGACCATGTGGGCGAAGGGGCCGTCGGAATCGCGCGGCGTCTGCGCGAAGGTCAGGAAGACCGGGCGGACCGGGTCGGCGAGCCGGCTGTCGCTGATCGCCATCTCGGTGATCGGCGCGGCCGCCGCCCCGAGCCGGTCCCAGATCCCGAGCCGCTCCAGCATGCGCCGGCCGCCGGCCGCGATCGCGAAGGCCCGGCCGCGCTGCCGCTCGGCCGCGCGCGGAAGGCCCGGATCGCAGACCGTGACGGCGAGCGCGTCGCCGTGCGCCTGGCGCAGCGCCAGGGCCAGCGACAGGCCCGGGATGCCTGCGCCCGCGAGCAGCAGGTGGCGGCTGCCCGGGCGGGTCGTCGAACCCCTCATCGCCTCGTCCTCATCGTTCCCTCGCGCGAGGAAGTGACACCGCTTCCGCCCGCAGGCAACGCGCGGGCTCGTCCGGCGGGCGCAGGGAAGCGCGGTCGCACCGCGAGCCCGATGGCGAGGCAGGCCGCGTGGATGCTATGGCGGACGCCTCCTCGCCCCGAAAGCCCGCCGCACAGCCATGCCGACCGATCCCGTCCCGCCGACAGATTCCGGCATCGTCGCCGAGCTTCTCGCCATCCTCGACCTCGAGCGGCTGGAGACCGACCTGTTCCGCGGCGTCAGCCCGCGGAACGGCTGGAAGCGGGTGTTCGGCGGGCAGGTGGTGGGTCAGGCGCTGGTCGCCGCGACCCGGACGGTGCCGAGCGCCCGCGCGCCGCACTCGCTCCACGCCTACTTCCTGCTCGGCGGCGACCCGAGCGTCCCGATCGTCTACGAGGTCGAGCGCATCCGCGACGGGCAGAGCTTCACCACGCGCCGGGTCAAGGCGATCCAGCACGGGCGCGCAATCTTCGCGATGACCGCCTCGTACCAGGTGACGGAAGCCGGCCACGCCCACCAGGCGGCGATGCCCGACGCGCCGCCCCCGGAATCGCTGCCCGACACCAAGTCCCTGCTCGCCAGGGGCATGCCCGGCATCCCCGCGGCGGTGGCCGGATATTTCGGCCGTCCGCGCCCGATCGAGCTGAAGCCGGTCGATCTGCGACGCTATCTCGAAGGCGGGCCGCAGGCGCCGCTGTGCAACGTCTGGCTGCGCGCGGCCTCGCAGCTCCCCGACGATCCGGCGATCCACCAGGCGGTGCTCGCCTACGCGTCCGACATGACGCTGCTCGATGCCACGCTGATCGTCCACGGGCGCTCGGTGTTCGATGCCGACATCCAGTCGGCGAGCCTCGACCACGCCCTGTGGTTCCACCGCCCGTTCCGGGCCGACGAGTGGCTGCTCTACGCCCAGGACAGCCCCAACTCCGCCGGCGCGCGGGGGTTCGCCCGCGGCCAGATCTTCGCGCGCGACGGGACGCTGGTGGCGTCGGTGGCGCAGGAGGGCCTGATCCGCCCGCGGCCGGCCTAGTTTGGCGTCAAACCGCCGGCAGGCCGCCGCACGCGCCGAATTCCTGCGCTTCTGATGAGCATTTGCCCGTTTTGTGTGCGATTACTGCTCAGCTTGAGCCCGTCCCCGCGCCAGTCCGCGACCAAAGCGTGTGCATCCGGCGGTCGCGTGAAAAGGTTCCCAAAAAGTTCGGCGCTGGCATAGTCCTTGAATGAGGGCCCGGCGATCGCGGGGTCATTCGGATCCTGCGCGACCATCCTGGACCGGAACCCCCTGCCGAGCGTCGGCTGCGGCACACGGTTCCCAACCCACGCAGGGGGCGCCAAGCATGAAGATCGTGATGGCCATCATCAAGCCGTTCAAGCTGGAGGAGGTGCGCGACGCACTGACCGGCATCGGCGTGCACGGCCTGACGGTGACCGAGGTCAAGGGCTACGGCCGCCAGAAGGGCCACACCGAGATCTACCGCGGCGCGGAATACGCCGTGAGCTTCCTGCCCAAGCTGAAGATCGAGGTCGCGGTCGCCGCCGACCTAACCAGCACGGTGATCGACGCCATCGCGGGCGCCGCCCGCACCGGCCAGATCGGCGACGGCAAGATCTTCGTCATGCCGCTGGAGAAGGCCGTCCGGATCCGCACCGGCGAGACCGACGCCGACGCGCTCTGAGCCGGCCCGCGAGGGCCGCCGCCCTCACCACCCATTTCTGCCTCGCAACAATCCTGACAGCACCGCGACCCGGGAGTCTCGTGTCCATGAAACTTCGCAACGCCCTCGCGCTCGGACTGGGAGGGGCCGCGCTCGCCCTGGTCCTCGTCGAGCCGTCCCTCGCGCAGACGCCGGTGCCGGAAGCGGCCTCGGCGCCCGCGCCCGTCGCCCTGGTGCCCAACAAGGGCGACACCTCCTGGATGCTGATCTCGTCGGCCCTCGTGCTGATGATGAGCGTGCCGGGCCTGGCGCTGTTCTACGGCGGCCTCGTGCGCACCAAGAACATGCTCTCCGTCCTGACCCAGGTCTTCGCGATCGTCTCGATCGTCTGCCTGCTGTGGGTGTTCTACGGCTACAGCCTCGCCTTCACCAACGGCGGCACCATCAACGACTTCGTCGGCGGCTTCTCGAAGGCGTTCCTGAAGGGCGTCGACCCGAACTCGACCGTCGCCACCTTCTCCAACGGCGTCGTCATCCCGGAATACGTCTACATCTGCTTCCAGATGACGTTCGCGATGATCACCCCGGCCCTCATCGTCGGCGCCTTCGCCGAGCGGATGAAGTTCTCGGCGCTCGTGGTGTTCACCATCCTCTGGGTGACGCTGATCTACTTCCCGATGGCGCACATGGTCTGGTACTGGGGCGGCCCGGACGCGGTCGGCAACGCCGCCAAGGCGCTCGCCATGGCGACCGACGACGCGGCCAAGAAGACCGCGCAGGACGCGCTCGACGCCGTCAACGCCGATGCGGGCTTCCTGTTCAAGAAAGGCGCCCTCGACTTCGCCGGCGGCACCGTCGTGCACATCAACGCGGGCATCGCCGGCTTCGTCGGCTGCCTGATGCTCGGCAAGCGCATCGGCTACGGCCGTGACCTGCTCGCCCCGCACTCGCTGACCATGACCATGATCGGCGCCTCGCTGCTCTGGGTCGGCTGGTTCGGCTTCAACGCCGGCTCCAACCTCGAGTCGAACGGCACCACGGCGCTCGCCATGATCAACACCTTCGTCGCGACCGCGGCGGCGGCGGTCTCCTGGCTGTTCGTGGAGTGGGCGATGAAGGGCAAGCCGTCGCTGCTCGGCATGGTCTCCGGCGCCATCGCCGGCCTCGTCGCCGTCACCCCGGCCTCGGGCTTCGCCGGCCCGATGGGCTCGATCGTCCTCGGCCTCGTCGCCGGCGGCGTCTGCTTCGTGATGTGCTCCACCGTGAAGAACGCGATCGGCTACGACGACTCGCTCGACGTGTTCGGCGTCCACTGCATCGGCGGCATCCTCGGCGCCCTGGCGACGGGCATCCTGGTGGATCCGAAGCTCGGCGGCGTCGGCATCCCCGACTACGCGACCAAGCCCGGCGAGATGGTTCTCGGCACCTACGACATGATGAGCCAGTTCATCATCCAGGCCGAGGCCGTCGGCCTCACCCTGCTGTGGTCGGGCATCGGCTCGGCGATCCTGTACAAGCTCGTCGACCTGACGATCGGCCTGCGCGTGACCCAGGACGAGGAGCGCGAGGGCCTCGACATCGCCGATCACGGCGAGCGCGCCTACAACTACTGATCCATCGACGTCCCCGTGACGCCTGCGAAGCCCCGGTGCCCCGCACCGGGGCTTCTTTCGTGGCGGCCATCCCCGAGGCGGTCGCGGGGCAGCGGTCGGGGGATCCGGTCCTTCGTCCGGAGGCGTCTCGAACCAAGCCGATGCGTGCAACGTGTCCCGAGGCTCGCGACCAAGTCCAGGATCAGTCCTCGATCGTCGAGCGATTCGCCGATGCAGTCGATCCGGCCCGGTCCGGCGGCGCTTGGTAACGATCCGTTAACGAAGACGCACGGAATTCCGGATGATCCGCGCCGGATGGGCCGACTGGTTGTGGTGCGACGGCAACACATCTTGAGCTTGGGGCGGCTGCGGCCGCGATTGCCCGTTTCGTAGGCAATTGCCCGAAAGTTGTTTTTGCGGAGGGTGGGAACTTTCGGCACCTTGGCCGCAGCAAAAAACAAACGGGGCTCGGACTATGACCTTGAAGCTGTTCCTCCAGGGCGCCACGGCGTCGATCGCCACGCTGCTCTGCGTCGGACAGGTGTCGGCCGCCGACCTGTCGGCCAAGCCCGCTCCGCCCCCGGTCCCCGAGGCCTGCAAGGTCGCGATCACCTTCCCGGCCTACGGCGGCGTCATCAAGCAGAACCCGAACCCGAGCTGCTTCACCATCGGCGGCATCGGCGAGATCTACGTCGGCGGCGCGGTGACCGGCTACGCCTACACGCAGACCAACCCGTTCAACACCGCGGTCACGCCGCCCGGCGTTCCGGCCGACCGCGCCGGCCGCGTCGACTTCTCGAACCTGCAGGGCTTCATCCAGAAGGCCGATGGCCCGTTCCAGTTCTACGTCGCGGTCGGCGCCTACACGATCCCCGGCCTCGGCGCGCCGATCTACAGCGCCTTCGACCAGACCGACCTGCTCTTCACCCCGGTCTCGATCGCGTTCGGCAAGTACCAGATCAACGACGAGTGGTCGCTCCAGGGCGGCCGCATGCCGACCAACATCGGCTCGGAGCTGCCGTTCACCTTCCAAAACCTGAATATCTCCCGCGGCCTGCTGTTCAACCAGGAGAACGTGATCAACCAGGGCGTCCAGGTGAACTACGCCAGCGGCCCGTGGGCAGCCTCGCTGGCGGCGACCGACGGGTTCTTCTCGGGTGAGCTCAACTGGATCACCGGCCTGATCACCTACAAGATCGACGACGCCAACACGATCGGCATCAACGGCGGCACGCACTTCAGCAGCTTCAATTCCGGCCTGCAGAGCCTGCGCTTCCAGTACGCCACGCCCCTGTCGCTGCAGAACAGCAGCATCATCAGCCTGAACTACACCTACTCGGCCGGCCCCTGGATCGTGACGCCCTACATCCAGTACACCAACGTCGAGCGCAACGCCGCCCTCGGGCTCAACGGCGCCGAAACCTTCGGCGGCGCGATCCTCGCGAGCTACGCCTTCACCGACAACTTCGCCCTGGCCGGCCGCTTCGAGTACATCGCCCAGAGCGGAAACCGCTTGAGCCTGTTCCCCGACACCTCCGTCCTCTACGGCGCCGGCAGCGAGGCGCTCTCCTTCACCGTCACGCCGACCTTCACCTTCGGCCAGTACTTCCTCCGCGGCGAGTACTCGCGGGTCGAGCTCTACGACATCACCCGCGGCAGCCTGGCGGCCGGCACCCTCGGCACCGGCTTCGGCCGCACCGGCAACCGCACCTCGCAGGACCGCTACATGGTCGAGACCGGCATCACCTTCTGATCCCGGCGGCCTGCGGGGCCGTCCTCACGGTCCCGCATTTACCACGCCAACGAAAACGGGCGGCCCGATCGGGCCGCCCGTTTTCGTTGGCGCGCTGCCGGGTGGCGCGCGGGCCGCGTTCCTACGCCGCCTGCGTCAGGGCCGCCTTCTCCCGGGCGAAGGCCCAGTCGAGCCAGGGCGTCAGCGCCTCGAGGTCGCTCCGCTCCACCGTGCCGCCGCACCAGATGCGCAGGCCGGGCGGCGCGTCGCGGTAGGCGCCGATGTCGAGGGCCACGCCCTCGCGCTCCAGGGTCTCGACGATGCCCTTGGCCACGCGCTCCACCACCGCGTCGCCCAGCGCCAGCACGTCGGCATCGGCGATGACGAGGCACACGCCGGTGTTGGAATACGTCGCCGGGTCGACCGCGAGGTTGGCGATCCAGGGCGTGCGCGCGACCCAGTCGTGGATCACCCGCGCGTTGCCGTCCGCCCGCGCATGCAGGGCGTCGAGCCCGCCGAGGTCCTGCGCCCAGGCCAGCGTGTCGAGGTAGTCCTCGACCGCAAGCATGGAGGGCGTGTTGATGGTGTCGCCGGAGAAGATCCCCTCGATCAGCTTTCCGCCCTTGGTCAGGCGGAACACCTTCGGCAGCGGCCAGGCCGGGACGTGGCTCTCGAGGCGGGCGACGGCGCGGGGCGAGAGCACCAGCATGCCGTGCGCCGCCTCGCCGCCCATCACCTTCTGCCAGGAGAAGGTCACCACATCGAGCTTGTCCCAGTCGAGCGCCTGCGCGAAGGCGGCCGAGGTCGCGTCGCAGATCGTCAGCCCCTCGCGGTCGGCGGCGATCCAGTCGCCGTTCGGCACCTTCACCCCGGCGGCGGTGCCGTTCCAGGTGAAGACCACGTCGTTGTGCTTCGTGTCGATCGCCGACAGGTCGGGCAGCACGCCGTAGGGCGTCTGGTGGATGCGCGGGCTGATCTTGAGCTGCCTCAACGCGTCGGTGACCCACTCCGAGCCGAACGCCTCCCAGGCCGCCACCTCCACGGTCCGCGGCCCGAGCATCGACCACATCGCCATCTCGACGGCGCCGGTGTCGGAGGCCGGGACGATGCCGATGCGGTAGTCGGCCGGCACGCGCAGCACGTCGCGGGTCAGGTCGATCGCCCGGCGGAGCTTGGCCCTGCCGGCGACCGAGCGATGCGAGCGGCCGAGCGGCGCGTCGGCCAGGGCCGCCGGGGTCCAGCCGGGGCGCTTGGCGCAGGGGCCGGAGGAGAAATGGGGCACCCGGGGGCGGGTGTCGGGTCGGCGCAACATGAGGATCCATCCTTACAGATGGGCGCACCTCGTCGGGGAGGCGTGTCCCGCCGCCGGGATGCGCCGATGCTGGCGGCCGTGCAAGGGCCGGATGCCGGTTCTCGCCGGCACTGCTGCCCGGAACGCGTCGCGGAAAGGATGTCCGTCTCGCCGCCAGGCATCGGATGCGCGCTGTCGGCCCGTCGCATCCCTCCGCTCCAGGGACGCAGCGTGCCTTCCATCATCGGAGACCAGGCCTGCTCTCCGGGAAGAGGTCGTGTCGCCGCGAGGCGGCTCTCATCGCGAGGAGTAGGACCGCTCAGCACATGGCCGTTGCCGTCACGGATGTCTCTTGCCCTGCGGCCGGCTTCACCGTCTCATGGGCCCGATTCGAGCGTTCAGGTGGCGCGATCGCGCAGAGTGGGGACCTATTCATGAGCATTCGAGCACGCCAGATCGCGATGATCACGACTGCGATGGCGATGATGATCGGCATGTCGATGTGGATGCGTAGCACCTGGGGCCTGACGAGCGATCGCGCTTACGGATTTTCGGGTGTCTTTACGTGGGCTGTCGCGATCATCATCGTTGGCCAACGGTACGCACGGGTGCATCTGAGCCTTTCAGACTATCACGCCATCCACTCGGCCGGATTTGGCGCCCTCTTGCAGGGAGCGATGGCGTCAGGATTTGCACTGGGCCCATCGGGTGATGATCCGAGCACGGTGCTGGCGTGCCTTGCGATGGTTCCCGCCCTGGCAATCGACACCATCAGCCTGCGTGCCTTGTTCTCACGTGAAGAGCGAGAAATTCTCGAGAGCCATCGAGGCTGGTGGCGCGCGAAGTCTGCGACGGACGGGCCTGCGAAAGCCGAGTCGATCTCGTAGCCGTTCCGTCTCCGAACATTCGTCGGGTCGGATGCCTCATCCGTCCTGCGACGGGCCGTGCCTCGACCCGAGCAGATCCGGCCGGCGCTCGGCGGTGATCCGCTCGGATTCGGCCCGGCGCCAGGCGCGGATCGCGCCGTGGTCGCCGCCGGTCAGCACCTCCGGGATCGTCCGGCCCTCCCAGTCGCGGGGGCGGGTGTAGTGCGGGTATTCGAGCCGGCCGCCCTCGAAGCTCTCCTCGTCGCCGGACGCCGCCTTGCCCATCACGCCGGGCAGCAGGCGCACGCAGGCGTCGATCAGGGTGATCGCCGCGATCTCGCCGCCGGAGAGCACGTAGTCGCCGATCGAGACCTCCTCGAGGGCGCGGCCGGCGATCACCCGCTCGTCGACCCCCTCGAAGCGGCCGCAGACGATCAGCGCGCCCGGCCCGGCGCTCAGCGCCCGCACCCGCGCCTGCGTCAGCGGCTTTCCGCGGGGCGACATCAGCAGGCGGGGGCGGGCGTCATCCGGACCGGTCGCGGCGTCGATGGCGGGGCCGAGCACGTCGCAGCGCAGCACCATGCCGGCGCCGCCGCCGGCCGGGTTGTCGTCGACGCTGCGGTGGCGGCCGAGCCCGTGCTCGCGGATGTCGCGGGCCTCGCAGACCCAGTCGCCGCGGGCGAGCGCGCTGCCCGACAGCGAGGCGCCGAGCGGCCCGGGAAACATCTCGGGGTAGAGCGTGAGGATCGTCGCCCGCCAGGGCGGGGCGGAAGGGGGCGGGTTCGTCATGGCCGCTTGATGGCGCCGGGACGCCTGCGCGGTCAACGCCGCGGCACCGAGCGCCGCCCTCGCGCGTTCAGGACTTCGATGATCAGACCGCTCCTCGCCCTCCTCCTCGCTCTCCCGGCCCTGGCGCACGGCGCGCAGGCGGCGGAACCCCTGGGACCGCCCGGCGCCCCGGCTGCCGCCTTCCCGAAGCCCGACCGGCCGGTGGCCGAGATCGTCGCGGCGCAATGGGCCTTCGAGGCGCAGCGCGACAAGGCCGACGAGTTCGGGCAGGTCGCCCGCCTGATGGGCTTCAAGCCGGGCGAGACGGTGGCCGACATCGGCGCCGGCAGCGGCTACTACGTCACGCGGCTGAGCCCGCTGGTCGGGCCGCAGGGCCGGGTGCTCGCCGAAGACGTGACGCCGCGCTACCTCGCCGACCTCGAAGCCCGGCTGCGCAAGGCCGACCTGTCCAACGTCACGGTGGTGCGCGGCGAGCCGCACGACCCGCGCCTCGCGCCCGCCTCGGTCGACGCGGCGATCCTGGTGCACATGTACCACGAGGTCACCCAGCCCTACGGCCTGCTCCACAACCTCGCCGCCGCGATGAGGCCCGGCGGCCGGGTCGGGATCGTGGACGCCGACGACATCCCCTCGCGCCACGGCACGCCGCCCAAGCTCCTGCGCTGCGAGCTGTCCGCCGCGGGTTTTCGCGAGACGGGCTTTTCTGTGCTCGACGGCGGGGTGGGCTACCTCGCGGTGTTCGAGGCGCCGGCCCCCGACCGGCGGCCCGATCCGAAGACGATCACGCCTTGCAAGGACGAGGCGACGCGGGGGAAGGCGCGATAGGGGTCGAGGCCCGGTTTCGCGACCGCCCTCCTCCGATCCAAGCCGGGCATGCGGACGGGCGCCGGCACTGGTCGGAAGGCGGCGTCTGCAGGCCGCCGTCCAATGCAAGCCGGCGTCCAAGGGCGGCACGGGGCGGCTCGCGGTGGGGCGATGACCGGATCCGACCGCCGGACGCTCAGGCGCGTTCGTCGATCTCCGGGACGCCGCTGCTCCGGTCGGCGTAGGCGGCGATGAAGGTCGGCCGGGTCTGCCAGCGCTGCCAGAAGGCATCGAGATGCTCGAAGCGCTCATCGAGGGGCGTCGCGTTGACCGGAAACTTGGAGAACGCGATCGCCGTCGCCAGCGTGATGTCCGAGAAGGTCGGCTGATCGCCGCCCAGGAGCCACGCGCGGCCGTCGGCGAGATGTCGGTCGACCAGGCCGGCATGCGCCAGCGCCACCTTACGCGAATGCTCGCCCCAGGCCGGGTTGCTGGTCAGCTCGAGCTTCGGGCCCAGGCCCTGGTGCAGGACGTGGAACGCGGTGACGATGGGGTAGAGGATGTGCACCCACACCCTGCTGTCCCACATCTGGTCGAGGCCGCGCTCGAGCGCCGTTTCGCCCATGATCTTGCGGCCTTCGAACGCCTCGTCGAGGTAGCGGGCGATGGCGGAGGTCTCGCTGAGAAAGGACCCGTCCGCGAGCGCGAGGGTCGGCGTCTCGCCCCAGGCGTTCATCTTCAGGTGCTTCCATCCCCGCTGCTCGCCGACGGGCGACATGTCGTAGACCGTCTCGTCGAAGCGGTCGGCGATGCCCTTCTCGTGCATGAAGATCCGCAGGCGCTGCGGGTTCGGGAAGGCCGAGGGGGAGGTGAAGAGCCTGAGCTTGTCGGACATCGTCGTCTCGCTTTCCATCACGTTCGCCTGTCTGTCAGATGACAGGCAGCACGTTACGTCCCGGCGCTTGTCTCGTCAACCCCTGTCTGCCATATGACAGATGGAGGTTGGGCATGGCAGCGACGTCGAAGGAGAACGTGCGGGAGGCGATCCTGGCGGCCGCCCGGGAGGCGGCGATGGCCCACGGCTACGGCGGTCTCAATTTCCGCGACCTCGCCGAGACCGTCGGCATCAAGGCCGCGAGCATCAACTACTATTTCGCCAACAAGGCCCTCCTCGGCGAGGCGGTCGCGCGCCGCTATTGGGAGGACATCGCCCGCGACCTCGAGGACTTGTCGGCGCATGCCGCGAGCCCGACGGAGGCGCTGAGACGGTACCCCGGCATCTTTCGCCTGTCGCTGGCGCGCGACAACCGCATGTGCCTCAGCAGCTTCATGGCGACGGAATACGATGCGTTGCCCGAGCCGGTCCTGAAGGAGGTTCAGGCTTTCGCCGACGTCAACACGGCGTGGCTGCGTCGGCAGCTCGTCGCCGCCGAGCTGGTCGCGCCGAACGAGGGCGAGGCGAGAGCGCGTGCCGTCTACGCGGCGGTCGCCGGCGCACAGATCGTCGCGCGAAGCCGCGCGGACATAACGCTGTTCGATTCCCTGATCCAGAGTTATCGGGAAGCGGGGCTGCTGCCGAACTGATCGGAGCTGAACGGCAAGATCGCGCGGTCCGAACCGACGTTCCCGGGCGGGATCGCGACCGAGACGCGCATCGGGTCGCCCCGATGCCCCTCACGAGCGCCAGCGCAGCTCCCGCGACTCCAGCGGGTTCGCGAACGGGCGCCCGGCGCGCGCGGCCTCCAGCGCCTCGCGCTTCAGGCGAAAGTACCATTGCGAGGGCAGGTCGCCCTGGCCGAACAGCACCATGGTCGGCTTGCGGTCGAGGCCCAGTTGCGCGTGCTGGAGCACCTGCTGGTCCTGGGTCAGGAACTGGCGCATCAGCGGGCGGGCGACGGGCTTGAGCAGGTTGAGGCCGGGGACGTTCCAGTAGAGCGCGTTGGTGAGCATCGTGCGGTTGGCGGTCAGCGGCGTCGCGAAGGTGTAGTTCGCCAGGCGCTTGGCGCCCGCCGTGATCCGCTCCAGGCGCACGCCGGGAAGGCGGAACTCGATCTCGACGTCGGGCACCCCGCCGAGCAGGCGGTAGACCGGCGAGCTGGTCGTCGTCGCGTGGCTCGACATGACGAAGCCGTGCGGCACCGGCCGAAACGTCTTCTTCTTCTCGCGCAACGCCTTGGACGGCCGGAACCACCACGAATCGTGGACGAAGGCGACGTGGCCGGGATCGACGAGGCTCAAGGTCGTCAGGTCGAACGAGGCCTCGACCACGAGCTCGACCACGAGCGAGCCGACCGGGTGGAAGTCGAGCGCCGGCAGGGCGGGCGTTTCGCCCGGCGTCCCGAGATGCGGGTTGACCCAGACGAAGCCGGCGCTCTCGATCACGGGGAAGCGCTGCACAACGATCTTCGAGAAGTCGGCCGTGTCGTGCTCGGAGAGGGTCGGCACGTCGCGGCAGCGGCCTTCGGTGGAGAAGCGCCAGCCGTGGAACGGGCAGACCAGCTCGGCACCGTCGAAGCCGCCCTTGGACAGCGCCATGCCGCGGTGCGGGCAGCGGTCGCGCAGCGCGAACGGGGCGCCGTCCGCATCGCGCCCGATCACGATCTGCTCGCCGTTCAGCTCGACCGCGCGGAGCGCCTTGCCGGTCAGGCCCGAGGCTTGGCCGACGCAGTACCACGCGTCCGGCAGCGGCCGGCGCATCGCATCGGGGTCGAGGGCCTCGTCGGCGGCCGGGTCGCGTGCGGGACCGCTCGCGTGGAGAGCGATCGGGGAGGCGGACATGGGGTCTCGCAACGGTTCGGGAACGTCCTCATACGCCGCCCCGCCGGATGGGGAAAGCGAGGCCGCCGTTCCAACCCCGCCGCGCGACGGTGTGACCCCGCGGAACGCGTGCCACGAGCGCGATGGCCCGTCATGCCCCCGCCCGCACGCCCGCCGCGCCGGCGTCGCGCGGCCGGCCCTGCAGCCAGCGCAGCACCGGCCGCTCGACGCTGCGATGGAAGGCCTCGGTCGCGGCGATCGACACGGCGACGAGGAGCAGCGTCAGCGGCCAGAGCAGGCCGGCGCTCAGCGGCAGCCGCGGCAGGACCGCCTTGGCGGCAAGGAAGACGAAGGGGTGCAGCAGGTAGAGCGCGTAGGACGCGTCGCCGATCCGCGCGATCCGCCGGGCGATCGCCTGGTCGAACCGGAGCCCGCCGAGGACGAGGCCGGCGACGATCAGCACCGCGCCGCCGCCCCAGATCAGGGTGCGGGCCCAGCCGTAATTCCCGGGCGCAGACGAGGCGTCGAACCCGGACAGGTCGATCGTCGCCCAGACGCCGACCCCGAGGCCGCAGAGCAGGACGCCGCCGGCGACGCCGAGCCGGACGCCGCGGCGGAACAGCAGCGCGAGACCGATGCCGGCGGCGAATTCGAGCACGATCGGCCGCAGCCAGAACCGGAGCGGGTCGAAGGCCGGCGGCTGCAGCCAGGCCAGGAGCACGCCGACGGCGAGGATCGAGACGGCCGCCAGCGCCGCCCGCTCGCGCAGGGCCGCGGCGGGCGCGGAGGCCTTCATCGCCCGCGCCGCGAGCATCATCGCCCCGGCGAAGACGAGGTAGAACGCCATCTCGTAGTTCAGCGTCCAGCCGAGATCGAGGATCGGGAACGGGTAGTCCGGCCCGAAGCCGCGGGTGTCGAACGGGATGAACAGGTACGAGGTCGCCACGTCCGCCAGGCTCGGCGCGGCGGCCTGGCCGGCGGCGGCCGCGGCCAGCAGGACGACGAGGCGCAGCGTGAGCGCGAACCAGTACAGCGGCACGATCCGCAGCAGGCGGCGCTTGAGGAAGCGCGCGGCGCCCCCGGGCGCGCCGAACAGCGGCTCGGACGCATAGACGATGATGAAGCCGGAGATGACGAAGAACAGGTCGACGCCGGCCCCGAGCGGCAGGGCGGCGAAGCGCGGCATGGCGAGGCCGCGCGCCTCCGCCTGGAGCGCGAGCAGGAGCTCGGCGTGGAGCAGGACGACCATCACCGCCGCCACCGCCCGCAGGATCTGCACGCCGTCGAGGCGGTGAAGGCGCCCCGGCGCCGGCCGATCGAGGGCGCCCGTCGTCGTCGCGGCGGTCATGCCGGCCGGTCCAGCGAAGCGCCCGCGATCGCGGCGGCCCGTCGCTTACCGGCCGCCACGCGGCGGACGATCTCGGCCAGGCTCGCCTGCATCCGCGCGGCGCCGTAGCGCGCGCGGGCCGTCGCCTGCGCCCGGGCGACCTGGGCCGAGAGCCCCGGCGGCGCGGACAGGACGCGGGCGATGGCGTCGGCGAGCGCCCCCGCGTCGCCGGGCGGCACCAGGGTCCCCGCCGCGCCCCGGTCGAGGATCTCGGCCGCCGCGCCCGTATCGGTGGCGATCACCGGCGTCCCGACCAGCATCGCCTCGACCAGGGTGCGCCCGAACGGCTCGGGTGCGATCGAGGGATGGATCACCGCGTCCACCGCGCGCATCAGGCGCGTCACGTCCCCGCGCTGGCCGAGGAAGTGGACGCGGTCGGCGAGCCCGCGCTCGGCCGCGCGCGCATGCAGACCGTTCGCGTAGGCGTCCTCGCCGAACAGGGCGGTGCCGGCGACGATGCACGCCGTGCCGGGCGAGCGGGCCAGGGCCTCCAGCACCACGTGCTGCCCCTTCCACGGGGCGAGCCGGCTGAAGACGCCGACCAGTGGGCCGTGCGGCAACCCAAGGCTCGTGCGCAGGGCGGCCGGGTCGCCGGGCTCGCCGTCGAGGTCGAGGCCGTTGGGCACAACCTCGACGAGATTCCGGCGCCCGCCCGCCGCGACGAAGGCGTCGGCGGCGGCCTGCGACGGAACCACGACCCGGGCGGCGAACGCGTTGGCGAGGCGGACCTGAAGCCCACGCTGCGCCGCCCCGAAATGCGCGGGATCGAGGATGTCGTGCAGGTGCCAGATCAGCGGGCGGCGCACGAGAGCCGCGGCGAGGGCCGAGAGGACGAAGGCCTTCTGCGAGTTGGCGTAGACCACGTCGTGGGCCTTCGCGGTCCGCGCCAGCGCGAGGATCGTCGCGGCGAGCCGTCCGGCCAGCGGAATCGCGCGCCAGGGCGAGCCGTCGCGGCGCAGGGACGACAGCCCGGATCCGTGCCGCGCACGGACGACCGCCAGCCCCCGCTCCCGCAGCGCGGTCGCGAGCGGCCCGTCCTCGAACAGGAAGGCGGTGGCGCCGCGCCAGGGTCCCACGGCATCGCACAGCACCATCTCGGCGCCCGACATCGTGCTGGTGTGGTTGACGAACACGACCCGCGGACGGTCCATCACGCGGCTCCGAGATAGCGGCGCGCCGGCTCGTGCCCGGTGTCGTAGAACGGGTGGTCGTCGGCCCGCACCATGGTGATCGCGAGCCCGAACACGTCGCCGCCGGCCTCGCGCAGGCCGTTGACGGTGGCGCTGATCGCCGACACCTGCGAGCGGCCCCAGCGGGTGCAGCACAGCACGCCGTCGACCTGCCGCGCCAAAATTTGGGCGTCCATCAGCATCGCCGCGGGCGGGCTGTCGATCAGCACAAGGTCGTACTTGCGGGCCCAGAGCAGCAGCTCGGTCATGCGCTTGCCCATCAGCAGCTCGGTCGATTCCGTGGTCGCCGCGCCGGCGGGGATGGCGTCGAGGTTGGGCGTCGCCGTCGCGATCACCGCCTCCCGCGGCAGGGCCTCGCCGCGCAGCACGCCGGCGAGGCCGGGGCCGGCGGGCAGGTCCAGAGCCGTCTCGAAGACCGGGCGGCGCAGGTCGCATTCGAGGACGAGCACGCGGCGCCCGCTCGCCGCGTTGAGCTGGGCGAGCGCGAGGGTGGTGAAGGACTTGCCCTCGCCGGGCGCGGCCGAGGTGAGCAGGATCGCGCGGCTCGTGCCGTCGGCGCCGGCCAGCATCAGCCGGGCGCCGAGGTTGCGCAGGACCTGCTGCATCAGCGGATCGCTGCGTGCGTCGCGCAGCGCCGCGGCGAGCGGCAGCTCGCCGGCGGCGGCCCCCATCCGTCCGAGCAGCGCCGGTCCGCCGGCGGCGCGCAGATGCGGCAGCTGGGCGAAGACGGGGGCGTGGGCCACCGCGGCGAGCTGCGTCGAGGTCCGAACGCTGCGGTCGGCGCGTTCGCGCAGCAGCGCGGCGGCCGCGGCCAGCGCGGCGGCCAGGACGAAGCCGGCGCCGAGGAACAGCAGCGGCTTCGGGGTGACCGGCGCGGCCGGCACGTCGGCGAGGCTGACGAGCCGGGTGCTGCCGACGAGGATGCGGCGCTCGGTCTCGAGCTCGTTGGCGCGCTTGTACAGGTCGGTGTACTGGCCGCGCTTGATCTCGGCGTTGCGCACCATGCCGGCGACGACCGATTCGTCGTCCATCGCGGACGCCGCCTCGGCCTTCGCGGTCTCCATCTGCTGGCGCAGCGACTTGGCGAGCGCGCTCGACGCGTCGAAGGTCTTCTTCAGGCCGGCGCTGATGCTCGCGACCTCCCGGTCGACGCGCAGCTTCAGGCCGGCGAGCTCCGTGCGCATCGCCTGCAGCGTCGGATGGTTCGGCCCCAGCACCGTGCCGGTGTTGGCGATCTGCGCGGCCACCACGTTCATCTGCTGCTTGAGGTCGCCGATCGTCCGGCTCGCCAGCACCGCCGGGGCGTTGATCGAGCCCCGGGCCTGGTCGGCGTTGATCTCGGAGAGGCGCGCCGCGGCGTCGGCCTTGGCGGTCTCGGCCGCCGAGAGCTGCTGGGTGATGGTGCTGAGCCGCTCGGAGGTGATCGGCGCGTTGGCGCCCGACATCAGGCCCTTGCGCCGGCGGAAGGCCTGGATCTTGGCCTCGTCGTCGCGCAGGGACGCGTCGAGCTGGCGGATCTCCTTCCACAGCCACTCGGTCGCCGCCTCGCGGCTGTTGGCGAGCACGCCGCGCTGGTCGTCGAGGAAGGCGGTGATCAGCGCGTTGGTCAGCGCCTGGGAGGTCTCGGCGTTCGGCGAGCGGTAGGCGATGTTGATGACGCGCGAGCGGCCGGCGCCGGTGACGACGTAGCGGCGCTGCAGGTAGTCGACCACCAGGTCGGTGTTGCCGCGCAGCTTGTCGCAGCCGTCCTCCTTGGGCGGCAGCAGGCTCGCGAGGAGCCCGCCGCGCGCGATTTGCCGGCACTCGGCCACAACCTTCTCGACGACGTCGCCCGAGGCGACGAGGCGCATGATCCGCGGCGCGCGGATCACCAGCATCTGGCTCTCGATGTCGGCCGGGTCGCCGAGCTTCTGGATCCAGGCGACCGACGCGTTGGCGTTGTTGCTGCCGGGCTCCGGCTCGGCCACGATCACCGAGCCGACCGCCAGGTACTGCACCGGCGCGACCATCAGCAGCCCGATCGCCACCGACATGACGCCGATGAAGACCGCCGCGAACAGGCGCCGCCGCCGCCAGATCGTCGCGAACGGGCCGGCCTGGTCGGTGGCCGGGCCCGAACGCGGCGCGGCCGGCACGGCGGTGCGGGCGGGGTTGAGGTAGGACGTCGTCATCGTCGACCACCGGGTCTGGCGCCGGTTCGCGAACGGGGTCGCGCGACCGTGCGGAAGGGATTGTGAGGTTCGGGCCGCCGCGCGCGGGCCGAGCGTGGCGGATTCGGTCAGGCCAGGGCCTTGAGGCGGTGGCCCGAGCGCTCCTGGCCGGCGCCGAGGTCGCGGTGGAGGGCCATCTGTTCGTCGACGAAGCCGGCGAACCGAGTGCGGAACACCTCCGGGGCGAACAGCGCCGCCTGGGCGCGGCAGGCGGCGCGCGAGAACATGCCCTCCTGCTCCGTGAAGTCGCGGACGCAGGCCGCGATCGCGGCGGGGTCCGGCTCGGCGAAGAACATGCCCGAGCGGTTGGGCGGGAGCGTCGCCACGGTCTCGCGCGCGCCGCCGCGGCCGAGCGCCAGCACGGGGGTGCCCTCGGCCTGCGCCTCCACCGGGATGATCCCGAAATCCTCCTCCGCCGCGAACACGAAGGCGCGCGCCGTCCCCATCAGCCGGCGGAGCTCGGAATCCCCGACGAAGCCGGCGAACGTCACGTTCGGCCCGGCCGCCTCGCGCAGGCGCGCCTCCTCGGAGCCGGTCCCGGCGACGACGAGCCGGAGGTCCGGCATCAGGGCGAAGGCCTCGATCACCGCGCGCACGTTCTTGTACGGCACGAGGCGGCTCGCCACGAGGAAGTGGTCGCCGCGCGGCAGGTCCACCCGGATCGCCGATTGCGTGACCGGCGGATGGATCACCTCGGCGGCGCGGCCGTAGACCTTGCGGATGCGCCGGGCGACGAAGGCGGAGTTGGCGACCACCGCGTCCGGCCCGCTGGCGGTGCGGGTGTCCCACAGGCGCATCCGGTGCAGGATCATGCGGGCGACCATGCTCTTGACGCCGTGCTCGTACCCGCTCTCGCGCAGGTAGCTGTGCTGCATGTCCCAGGCGTAGCGCATCGGCGAATGGATGTAGGACACGTGGACCTGGCTCGGCCCGGTCAGGATGCCCTTGGCGACGGCGTAGCTGCTCGAGATCACGAGGTCGTAGGCCGAGAGGTCGAACTGCTCGACGGCGATCGGCATCAGCGGCAGGTAGGCGCGGTGCCGGGTGCGCACCAGCGGCATCCGCTGCAGGAAGCTCGTCCGCGTGGCGCCGACGCCGATCTTGGCGCGGTCGGCCGGGCTCAGGAAGTCGAACAGCGTGAAGACGTCCGCCTCGGGATAGATCGCCAGGATCTCGTGCAGGACGCGCTCGGCACCGCCGACGACGTAGAGCCAATCATGGACGATCGCGACGCGCATCTTCGAGACCTCGAAGGAAGGGGCACCGAGGCGAAGCCCGGTGTGGATGCAACTTACAGGTGTAATCACCTGAATGGTCGCGGCCAATGCTGGTGATAGGCGGAGATGCTTGCACTTTTAGAAATATCGACGGCTCAAAGGCCTGCCGACAGCGCAAAGACTGCTGAATTCGCCCGCTTGGTAAATCTTAACTATGCTGAAGCGGCTCGGCGCGCGGTTCCGGCCCGCCGCCGGCCGCGCCGGCCTCAGAGCGGGCGCGGCGCCGGGTCGCCGCCTGCGAGCACGGCGTCGAGGAGGTCGGCGTAGCCGCGGGCGGTGGCGTCCCAGGTGTAGCGGGCCTGGTTGCTCCGGCCCTTCGCGACCAGGCTCTCGCGCAGGGCCGGCTCTTCGATCAGCCGGCGCAGGCAGGCGGCCAGGGCGCCGGCATCGGTGGGATCGAAGGTCAGGGCGCCCTCCCCTGCGACCTCCGGCGTCGCGGAGCGGTCCGAGCACACCACCGGGCAGCCGAGCGCCTGCGCCTCCAGTACCGGCAGGCAGAAGCCTTCCGCGAAGGACGGGACGCAGAGGCACAGCGCGCCGCGGTAGAGCGCGGCGAGCCTCTGGTCGTCGATGCGCGACAGGCGGACCACGCGGGAAGCCGCCCCGAGCCGCCGGAGCGTCCCGGCGACGGCGTCGGCGGGGTCCTCGCCGACATGGACGACGGCGAGATCGGGATGGGCGTGCGCGATCGAGGCCACCGCTTCGGCGAGCAGGCCGAAGTTCTTGTTGTGCGTGGCGTTCCCGACGGCGAGCACGTAGGGGCCGGCGACCTCCGCGGGCGCCCCGACGGCGAGGGCCGCAGGGTCGAGCACGGAAGCCGAGGGGATCACGCGGACGCGCCCGCGGACGGCAGGGTAATGCTGCTCCAGGTCGCGCCGCGTCGCGTCCGAGACGGCGACGACGGCGTGGTTGCGCGCCAGCATCAGCCGGAAGATCCAGTCGGTGGTGAGCGCCTCGCGCGGGCCGGTGCTCTGAGGGATCGTGCGGAAGTACAGGTCGTGGACGACGACGATGCGCGCCCGTCCGCCGGCGCCCGCGCCGTAGGGGTCGATGTTCAGCACCACGTCGATGGCGTGCCGCCGGCAGCAGGCCGGAACGGTGACGAGCTGGGCCAGCACGTCGAGGACCACGATGCGCGGGCGGCGCACCGTCACGACCGCGACGGCGTCGCGCCACGCCGCGGGAAGCTCGGCCCGGGTCCAGGGCGAGCGCAGGACCACGGCGACGTCGGGCCGCCGGACGAGCTCGCCGATCAGCGCGAAGGCGACGCGGGCGACGCCGGACGGCTTGCCGCCGAACTGGCTCGGCATGTTGAGCAGGATGCGCTTCATCGACTGGCAATAACCCCGGACTAGGGTCGATCTAGCACCGTCAGATTGATCAGATGCGTATTCTCCACCTCTCATCGCTGTATCAGCCCGAACAGGTCGGGGGGGCGGAGCTGATGGTGGAGACCCTCGTGCGGATGCAGGCGGGTCTCGGGGCGCAGGTCGGCGTCGCCTGCCTGTCGCGCCGGGCGGAGCCGCCCGACCGGTCGGGCGCGGCGACGATCTACCGCCTCGGCCACGGCACGCCGTTCCACGTCCTCGACTGGGCCGAGCACGGGCGGCTCGACCGCCTGCGCTACAAGCTCGCCGCGCAGTGGGACGGGCGCACGCTCGCCGCGATGGAGGCCGCGGTGCGGGATTTTTCGCCCGACGTGGTGAACACGCACTCGATGTCGGAGCTGACGCCGCGGATCTGGCCGATGCTGCGCCGGCTCGGGGTGCCGGTCGTCCACACGCTGCACGACTTCACGAGCCTGTGCAGCAACGGCGCGATGGTGCGGCACGGCCGCGCCTGCGAGCGGCAGCACGCCAAGTGCCGCGCCTACGCGCTCCTGCACCGGCTCTGCCAGCGGCCGGTCGACGCCGTGGTCGGCGTCGGCAGCGACATCCTCGCCCGCCACCTCGCGGCCGGGTTCTTCCGCGACGTGCCGGCCGCGTTGCGGCAGGTGATCTGGAACCCGATCGAGGCGGGGCCGCCGCCGGCGCCGCGCGCCCTCCCCTCGGGCGGGGTCACGTTCGGCTACATCGGCCGGATCGAGCCGTCGAAGGGCGTCGACACCCTGATCGAGGCCTGCCGCCGCCTGCCCGGCACCGGCTGGCGGCTGCGCGTCGCCGGGCGCGCCGTCGACGGGCTCGACCGCTACGAAGGCCTCGCCGCCGGGCTGCCCGTCGCCTTTGACGGGTTCGTCGCGGCCGACGCCTTCCTCGACGGCATCGACTGCCTCGTCGTCCCGCCGGTCTGGCCCGAGGCCTTCGGGCGCACGGTGGCCGAGGCCTACGCCCGCGGCGTGCCGGTGATCGGCACCGCCGTCGGCGGCATCGCCGAGCAGGTCGGCACCGACGATCCCGCCTGGCTCGTGCCGCCCGGCGACGCGGCGGCGCTGGCCGCCGCGATGGCGCGGATCGTCGCCGACCCCGCCCGCCTCGCGACCGGCCTCGGCAACGCCGCCGCGGTCGCCGAAGGAACCCGGCCGCAGGCGGTCGCCACCCGCTACCTCGACCTCTACCGCAGCCTCCGCGCCCGTGAGCCCGCCGTCGCCCACGGATCGGCGTCCCAAGGATCGACGTCCCAGCGGTCAACGCCTCGAGAATCAACGCCTCAAGGATCAAGGCGCCATGCGCATCCTGCACCTTAGCTCGCTCTATCCGCCCCATATCGTCGGCGGCGCCGAGCGGTCCGTCGAGCATCTGGCCGAGGAGCTCGCCGGCCTCGGGCACACGGTCGCCGCCGCCTGCATCGAGCGGCAGGCCGAGCCCAAGACCGTGCGCAACGGCGTCACGGTCTACCGCATGGCGCATCACAACGACTTCTGGCTCGAGGACTGGGCGCAGCACGGCCGCTTCGCGCGCAACGCCGCCAAGCTCAAGCAGCAGTGGAACTTCGCGATCGCCGCCGATTTCGGCCGGGTGCTCGACGACTTCCGGCCGGACGTCGTCAACACCCACTCGCTGCTCGACATCTCGACGCTGGTCTGGCGCGAGGCGGCCCGGCGCGACATCCCGATCGTGCACACGGTCTGCGAGTACGACCTGATCTGCGGCAACGCGGCGATGTTCAAGCACGGCGCGCCGTGCACGCACTGGCACCTCGGCTGCAAGGTCGTGAACGCCTCCAAGCAGCTGACCAACCGCTGGGTCGACGCGGTGGCGAGCGTCGGCACCCGGATCCTGCAGACCCATGTCGACCATGGCCTGTTCCGCCACCTCGCTCCCGAGCGGCGACGGGTGATCTACTATTCCTGCACGGTGCCGGACGGCGATCCCGAGGCGCGCCGCCGGGTCGACCGGAGCGCCAAGCCGATGACCTTCGGCTATCTCGGGCGGATCAACGTCGAGAAGGGCGTCGGCACGCTGATCGACGCGCTGGCCGAGATCGGCTCACGCGCGCACGCCACCGAAGGGAATTCCGCCTCCGGCGGCTGGCGCTGCCTGATCGCGGGCCAGGCGATGGACGACTCGATCGAGCGGTTCAAGGCGAAGGCCGAAGGGCTGCCGATCGAGTTCGTCGGCTGGGTCGACCCGAAGGACTTCCTCACTGAGGTCGACGTCCTCGTCGTCCCCTCGTTCTGGGCCGAGCCCTCGCCGCGCACGGTCTACGAGGCCTACGCCATGGGCGTGCCGGTGATCGGCGCCGATTCCGGCGGCATCCCCGAGCTGATCGGCGAGGACAACGCCGACTGGCTGTTTCGCGCCGGCGACGCGCCCGACCTCGCGGACCGCATCCGCACGGTGCTGGCCCGCGACCGCGCCAGCCTGCCGGACGAGCGCGCGTTCCAGCACGTCCTGCGCGAATCAACCTCCGAGCGCGTCGCCGAGAAGTATCTCGACCTCTACGCCGAGCTTCTCGCCGAGCGCCGCGGCATCGCGCCGGAACCGTCGCCAGCGCACGGCATCCATCATGGCGCCTAGCCCGCCCGGCCCGTCCGCCGCGGCGCCGGACGCGGCTGCGACCCGGGACGATATGGCCGGCCGCTCCGTCCGGGCGGCCGGGTGGGTCGCCGTCAGCGCAATCGGCAACGTCGTCCTGAGCTTCGTGGTGTTCCTGGTGCTGGCGCGCCTGCTCGACCCGAGCGAGTTCGGCCTCGTCGCCGTGGCGGTCGTGTTCATCGACATCCTGCTCATCGTCACGCGGGGCGGCCTGCCCGACCTCGTCGTGCAGACCGACCGGCTCGACGACGGCTTCGTCGACACCGCCTTCTGGGTGGCTTTGGCCTCCGGCTGCCTCTACGGGCTGGCGCTGGTCGCGCTGTCGTGGCCGATCGCGTGGATGCTGCGGATCCCCGAGCTGCAGCCGGTGCTGGCGGCGCTCGCCGCCACCTTCGTGATCGCGGCCGCGGGCGTGATCCACGAGGCGCGGCTGCAGCGCCTCTTCGGCTTCCGCAGCCTCGCGATCCGGGCCCTCGTCGCCAACCTGATCGGCGGGTCGGTGGCGATCGCGCTCGCGCTGAACGGGTTCGGGGTCTGGAGCCTGGTGATCCAGCGGCTGCTCGCCACCGGCATGACGACGCTGCTGACCTGGGCGGCGTTTCCGTGGCTTCCCGGATGGCGCTTCGTGCGCGCCCATGCCCGCCGCCAGCTCGCCTTCGGCTCCCGGGTGTTCTCGACCCAGCTCCTCCTGACGCTCAGCATCCGCAGCCAGGAGGTGGTCGCCGCCTACTTCCTCTCCACCGCCGATATCGGCCTGCTGCGCATGGCCTGGCGCTGCATCGACCTGATCAGCCAGGTCGCGGTGATCCCGCTCGCGGCGGTCGCGCTGCCGACCTACGCCCGGCTGCAGGACCGGCCGCGCGACCTGGCCGCGGCCTTCGACGGCTTCGTCGCGATGTCGGCGGTGCTGGCGCTGCCGGCCTTCGTCGGCATGGCCGTGGTGGCGCCGCACCTCGTGCCGCTGCTCTTCGGCGAGCAGTGGCGCGACGCGGTGCCGGTGCTGCGCATCCTGGCGCTGCTCGGCCCAGAATTCGTCGCGACCTCGATGCTGTGGATGATCTTCACCGCCTCCGACCGGACCGGCACCGCGCTGGTCCTGTCGGCCGCGCAGTTCACGATCACGATCCTGGCCTCGTTGGTGACGGCGCCGTTCGGCCTGTCGGCCCTCGTCGTCGGGCACGTGCTGCGCGCCTACCTGTTCTCGCCCGTGGTGGTGCGGGCCGCCGGCCGGTTCGTGCCGGTCGGCACCTTGGCGGTCGCCGCGTCGCTGGCGCCGATCCTCACCTGCTCGCTCGCGATGGGCGCCACCGTGTTCCTGGCGCAGGATCGCCTCTACGCGCGGCTCGGCGACCACGCCGGACTCGCGGCGGCGATCGGCCTCGGCATCCTGATCTACGGGATCCTGGCGCTGCTGTTCCTGCGCGCGCCGCTGCGCCGGAGCGTCGCGCTGATCCTGAACCGCAAGGCCGCCCTGGTCGCCGCCGCCGCGCCGCGCGCCGAGGCGGTGCCCGCGGCCGCGACGCCTTAGAGGAGGTGCGATCGATGAGGCCCCATGGACCGACCCGCCGCCTCGTGCTGGCGGCGGGCGCGTCGGCGCTGGCGGCACGCCCGGCCCTGGCCGGCCCGCTGCCGTCGTATCCCAGCGAGGACTTCGCGCAGTCCGTCGGCATCAACACCCATTTCGGGCACGACGGGACCCCGTACGTCGACCGGTTCGCGCGCTGCGCGGCGGCGCTCGACGCCCTCGGGATCCGGCACCTGCGCGACGACATCGTCCTGCCGGCGGGCGGGCCGCCATCGGGGCCGCCGCCGCAGTTCCGGCGGATCGCCGAGCTGGCGCGGGCCGGCTACCGGTTCAGCCTCGTCTTCTACGACGGGCTCGACGTCGGGCCGCTGGTGCCGCCCCGGCGCCTGCCCGACATCGCCGCCTGGAGCGCGGGCGGGCTCGCGATCGCCGAGGGCAGCAACGAGCCCAACATCGCCGCCGGCGCCGGCCGCCCGCAGGCCTCGGCCGAGCACCAGCGCGCGCTCTACCGGGCGGCACGCAACGCCGGCGGCGCGGTGAAGGTCGCCGGGCCGAGCTACGTCCAGGCCAACGTCGCGGCGGCGGAGTCCCTGGCCAACGCCGTCGACTACGGCAACATCCACCCCTACCCCGGCATGGAGCACCCGGAGAACGCCGGTAACGGCGACCTGCGCCGCTTCGTCGCCGCCGCTCAGCCCATCTTCGGCCGCGCGCCGCTGCTCGCCACCGAGAACGGCTACCACACCGCGCTCGCCACCCGGAGCTTCCACTTCCCGGTCTCGGAGGCCGTGCGGGCGCGCTACACGCCCCGCCTGCTGCTGTGGAGCTTCCTCCAGGGCATCCGCCGCACCTACCTCTACGAGCTGGCCGCCTCGGTCGACCGGGGCGAGGGCGACCCGGAAGGCCGGTTCGGCCTCTTGCGCTTCGACGGCTCAGCCACGCCGACCTTTTCCGCGGTCGCCAACCTGATGCGCCTGTTCCGGGCCGGCCCGGCCGTGGCCGGCCCCGCCCTCGACGTGGCCCTCGACGCGGCCCCGCGCGACCTCCAGGCGATCCGCTTCCTGCGCGGCGACGGCGCCGTCCTCGTGCCGCTCTGGCTCGGGATCGACGGCTGGGACCGGGTGCAACGCCGGGCACGGCCCGACGCGCCGGCGCAGGGCGTGACCCTCACCCTCTCGGGCGTCCCGAAGGCGGCGCGGCTGCACCGCTTCGCCGACGACGGCTCGGTCGGCGTGGAAACGCTCGGCCCGGCCCGGACGCTGACCCTCGGCGTGACGGACCGGCTCGCGATCCTCGAGCTGGTGTAGGGCGGCCCTACCGCACCGCACCCCGGGTGTTGACGGAGAGCGCGTAGATCGACTTGGTCGAGGCCATGAACAGGCGGTTGCCGTCGGCGCCGCCGAAGCACAGGTTGGCGCAGCGCTCCGGCAGGCGGATCCGGCCGATCGCCCTGCCCTCGGGCGAGATCACCAGGACGCCGTCGAGATCGGCGCCCATGCCCCAGCCGCACCAGAGGTTGCCGTCGGCATCCGCCCGGAACCCGTCCGCGGTGCCCCTGCCGCAATCGAACAGCACCCGGCCGTCGGCGAGCGCGCTGCCGTCCCCGACCACGTCGTAGACCCGGATCACCCGGTTCGGCTGGGCGCGGGATTCGATGACGTAGAGCTTGGTCTCGTCGGGCGAGAAGCACAGCCCGTTCGGGCCCGCGATGTCGGCGACGACGACCCTCGCCTCGCCGGTCCGCGGATCGAGGCGGAAGACCTGGCCCGGCCGTTCCGGCTGGGCCATCGCCTCGTAGGGGTTGGGGCCGAAGGCCGGGTCGGTGAACCAGATCGCGCCGTCGGAGCGGCAGACGACGTCGTTCGGGGCGTTGGCGGGCTTGCCGTCGAACCCGCTGAACAGGGTGGTGATCGTGCCGTCGTGCTCGGTGCGGGTCACCCGGCGGGATTTGTGCTCGCAGGTGACGAGGCGGCCCTGGCGGTCGCGGGCGTTGCCGTTGGCGTAGTTCGAGGGCTTGCGGAACACGCTCGTCGTGCCCGTCGCCTCGTCCCACCGCATGATCGCGTCATTGACCACGTCGCTGAACAGCAGGCAGCGCATGTCGCCGAGCCAGACCGGCCCTTCCGCCCAACGAAAGCCCGTGGCGATCCGCTCCACCGTCGCCGAGAAGATCCGGTACCGGGCGAACGACGGGTCGAGAATCTCGATCGCCGGGTCGGGCAGGCGCTCGGACGGCTCGAAGGCGGCCTGCGCAGGCCCGGCCCACGCCGTCGTGGCGGCGGCGCCCGCCAGCGCCAGCAGGGTCCGGCGATCGAGTGCGCCCATCGTGTCCTCCCGGCCGGTGTCGTCCCGGCCTGTCCGTCGCTCGGTCCCCGGCGGGCACGGCGCATGGCGTGCGGCGTGTCCGCTCCTTCCGTGGCGTCGGAACCCTCAGGTGATCGGCGCCGGGTTGAACAGCGTCAGGTCGTTGAACAGGCCCCAGCGGTCGGACCACGGCGTCTTGCGCCCGCTCGCGACGTCGAGGATGAGCTGGAGCAGCTCGCGGCCGACCTCCTCGATCGTCGCGTGGCCGGTGGCGATGCGGCCGGCGTCGAGGTCGATCAAGTCGGACCAGCGCTGGCTGAGCTCGGTGCGGGTCGCGACCTTGATCACGGGGCATTGCGCGAGGCCGTAGGGCGTGCCGCGCCCGGTCGAGAACACCTGGAGGGTGATCCCGGAGGCGAGCTGCAGCGTGCCGCAGACGAAGTCGCTCGCCGGCGTCGCCGCGAAGATCAGGCCCTTCTCGCGGACCCGCTCGCCCGGGGCGAGCACGCCGGAGATCGCCGAGGTGCCGGATTTGGCGACCGACCCGAGCGCCTTCTCGACGATGTTGTTCAGCCCGCCCTTCTTGTTGCCGGGGGACGGGTTGGCGCGCCGGTCGGCCTCGCCCTTGGCGAGGTAGTCGTCGTACCACGCCATCTCGCGCACCAAAGCCTCGGCCACCGCCGGCGTCTTGGCGCGCGGCGTCAGCAGGTGGATCGCGTCGCGGACCTCGGTGACCTCCGAGAACAGGACCGTGCCGCCGGCGGCGACGATCAGGTCGGCGCAGTACCCGAGCGCCGGGTTGGCAGTGACGCCGGAGAACGCGTCGCTGCCGCCGCATTGCAGGCCGACCACGAGGTCGGAGGCCGGGCAGGTCTCGCGCCGGCGCCGGTTCAGGATCGCGAGCCGGGCCTCGGCCATCGCCATGATGCTGTCGAGCATCATCGAAAAGCCCTGGTGGCGCTCGTCCTGCATCCGCACGACGCCGCCGTCCTGCGCGTCGTCGCCGTCCGGCAGCAGGCGCTCGGAGACGAGCTTCTCGCAGCCGAGGCCCACCACCATCACCTCGCCGCCGAAATTCGGGTTGCGGGCGAGGCTCTGGAGGGTGCGGATCGGGATCACCGCCTGCGGCGCGTTGATCGCGACGCCGCAGCCGTAGGCGTGGGTCAGCCCGACCACGTCGTCGACGTTGGGGAAGCGCGGCAGCAGCTCCGCCTTGATCCGCCGGATCGCCACGTCGAGGGTGCCGGCGACGCATTGCACGCTGATCGAGATCGCGAGGATGTTCTTGGTGCCGACCGAGCCGTCCGGGTTGCGGAACCCCTCGAAGGTGCAGCCGGTCAGCGGCGGCAGGGGCGCCGGCACGCGGGTCGCCATCTCCAGCGCGTCGAGGGCGGGGGCGGTCGGGGTGGCCACGCGCGATTCCTCGACCCAGGCGCCGCGCGGGATATCCTGCGTCGCGATGCCGACGACCTCGCCGTAGCGCCGGACCTCGCCGCCCTCGGGGATCGCGGCGAGCGCCACCTTGTGGCCCTGCGGCACGAACTCGACGAGGGTCAGCCCGTCCGGGAACACCGTGCCGGCCGGCAGCCCGAAGGCGTTGACGACGATGGCGACGTTGTCGCTCGCGTGCAGGCGGATGGTGCGGGGGGCGTCGCCCAGGGCGGGCCCGGCCGGCGGCACCGGCGGGGCTTCTATCACGGCGTCTGGCATCGCATGCTCCCTGGCGGTCGGCGGTCGGTCAGGCGCGGCGCAGCTCGACCCGCCGGATGTCGCCGACGAGGAGGAGATAGGCGCTCATCGCCACGAGCGCGTTGATCCCGACGAAGACCAACGCCGTGTCGAACGAGCCCGAGGACTGGACGAGATAGCCGATGATGATCGGCGTGGTGATGCCGGCGGTGTTGCCGAACATGTTGAACAGCGCGCCGCTCAGGCCCGCCGCCTCCTTGGGCGAGGTGTCGGACACCACCGCCCAGCCGAGCGCCCCGAGGCCCTTGCCGAAGAAGGCCGCCGCCATCAGGCCGATCACCAGGGCATGCGAGTCGACGTAGTTGCAGGCGATGATCACCATCGACAGCAGCATGCCGGCGATGATCGGCAGCTTGCGGGCGATGTTGAGCGAGCCGGTCCGGCGCAGGAGCGCGTCGGAGATCACGCCGCCGAGGATGCCGCCGACGAAGCCGCACAAGGCCGGGAGCGAGGCGGTGAAGCCGGCCTGGAGCACGGACATGCCGCGCTGCTTGACGAGGTAGATCGGAAACCACGTCAGGAAGAAGTAGGTCATCACGTTGATGCAGTGCTGCGCCACGTAGATGCCGAGCAGCATCCGGTTGCCGAGGAGCTGCTTGATCGTTCCCCAGGTGCCGGCGGCGGGGGCGGCGCCCGCCCGCACCGGCTTCGCGTCGCGCGCTGTCGACATGGTCGCGCCCGACGGCGCGGCGCCGACCTGCACCAGCGCGCCGCCCCGGGCGATCTCGTCGAGCTCGCCCGAGGTGACGCTCGGATGGTCCTTGGGGTCGTGGATCAGCCAGACCCATAGCAGCACCATCGCCAGGCCGATCAGGCCCATGCTGAAGAACGCGTAGCGCCAGCCGAAGCTCTGGGTCACCCAGGCGGTGAGCGGCGCGAACAGCACCGGCGCGAAGTATTGGGCCGCGTTGAACACGGCCGAGGCCTTGCCGCGCTCGGCCGCCGGGAACCAGGCGGTGACGAGGCGGGCGTTGCCGGGGAAGGACGGCGCCTCGGCGATGCCCACCAGCATCCGCATCAGGAAGAATACCGCCACCGCGGAGCCCGCGCCGAGGAAGCCGGCCCAGCCCTGGACGAAGGTGAAGAACGACCAGAAGAACACGCCGCCGGCATAGATCCACTTGGTGCCGTAGCGGTCGAGCAGCCAGCCGCCGGGCAGCTGGGCCGCGACGTAGGACCAGCTGAAGGCGGAGAGGATGTAGCCCATCTGCACGGGCGTGATGCCGAATTCCTGCGCGATCGGCACGCCCGCGATCGAGATGATCGCGCGGTCGGCGTAGTTCAGCACCGTGACCGCGAACAGCACGAGGAGGATCAGGTAGCGCACGCGCATGCGCGTCGCGCTCTGCACCGGAATCGCCAGCGACATGGTTTCCTCCTCGGGATCGCCCGACGGATGCGTGCCCGTCGCGGTCGGTTTCCTTGAGGTTTCCAGATTAGTCCGCTCGGTCGATACCTTCCAATCCAAACGATGGATCGATCGATGCCATCGCGGCATCGATCGATCGAACCTTGATCAGGCGGCGCCGACCTCGTGGTTCGCCATGATCTCCAGCGCGCGGACCATCGCCGAATGGTCCCAGGCCGCCCCGCCGTTGGCGACGCAGGCCGAGAACAGCTGCTGCGCCAGCGCCGTGGCCGGCAGGCTGAGCCCGAGCGCGCGGGCGCCCTCCAGCGCCAGGTTCAGGTCCTTCTGGTGCAGCCCGATGCGGAAGCCCGGATCGAAGGTGCGGTCGATCATGCGCTTGCCGTGCAGCTCGAGGATGCGCGAGGTGGCCAGGCCACCGGTGATCGCCTCGCGGACCTTGGCCGGGTCGGCGCCGGCCTTCGAGGCGAACAGCAGGCCCTCGGCCACCGCCTCGATGGTGAGCGCGACGATGATCTGGTTGGCGACCTTCGCCACCTGGCCCGATCCGACCGGGCCGACATGGGTCACGGTCTTCCCCATGGCCGCGAACAGCGGTTGTGCGCGCCCGAAATCGGCCTCGTCGCCGCCGACCATGATCGAGAGGGCGGCGTTCTTCGCCCCGACCTCGCCGCCGGAGACCGGCGCGTCGAGATAGGCGCCGCCGCGCTCCCTGATGCGGGCGGCGAAGTCCTTCGTCGCGATCGGCGAGATCGAGCTCATGTCGATCACGGTCGTGCCGGGCCTCAGGCCCGCCGCGACGCCGTCCGCGCCGAACAGCACCGTCTCGACGTCGGGGGTGTCCGGCAGCATCAGGATGACGACGTCGGCGCGCTCGGCGACCTCGGCGGCGGTGGCGCAGGGCGTGCCGCCGGCGGCGACCAGGGCCTCGGGCACCGCCCGGCGGCTCTTCAGGAACAGGCTGTGCCCGGCGGCGATCAGGTGCCCGGCCATGGGCGCGCCCATGATGCCGAGGCCGATGAATCCGATGTTCATGGTGGTGTCTCCCGGAATGGCGCATCCGCCCTCCCCCGCGGAGGGGGAGGGTCGATCCTGGCTCAGCCCCTGAAGCGAGCGGCGAGCGCCTCGGACTGCCGCGCGAGCAGGCCCATGTCGGAGCCGACCGCGGTGAAGCGGGTGCCGGCGGCGATGTAGCGGTGGGCCAGTTCCTCGTTGGCGGTGAGGATGCCGGCGTGCTTCCCGGCCTTCCCGATGCGGGCCACGGTCTCCTCGATGATCGCCACCACGTCCGGATGGTTCTGCTGCCCGAGGTAGCCGAGGCTGGTCGAGAGGTCGCCGGGGCCGACGAAGACGCCGTCGACGCCCTCCACGCCGGCGATCTCGTCGAGGTTGTCGAGCGCCCGCCGCGACTCGATCTGCACGGCCACGAAGATCTCGGCCTCGCAGCGGGCGTGGTAGTCGGGGATGCGGCCGAAGCGGGCGGCGCGCGGCGCCTGCGAGAAGCCGCGCACGCCGCGCGGGGCGTAGCGGGTCGCGGCCACCGCGCGGCGGGCCTGGTCGGCGTCGTCGATGTTGGGGATCATCAGCGACTGCACCCCGGTGTCGAGGATGCGCTTGATGGTGATCGCCTCGTCGCTCGGCACCCGCACCATGGCGTGGGCCGGGCTCTCCATCATCGCCTGGACCTGACTGTAGACGTCCCGCAGGTCGTTGGCCGAATGCTCCATGTCGAGGAGCAGCCAGTCGAAGCCGGAGCCGGCCACGACCTCGGTGGAGATCGGGCTGGCGAGGCTGCACCACAGGCCGATCTGCTGCCGGCCCTGGCCGAGCGCCGCCTTGAAGCGGTTGGAGAGGATGTCCATCGGATGTGCTCCTTCGTGGAATCGATCTGAGAGGTCGAGCGTCGTCCGGATCACGCGCCTCCCTCTCCCCTCTGCGGGAGAGGGTGGCCCGCGAAGCGGGTCGGGAGAGGGGAGCGCCGGTGCCGGATACGGCGCTCCCCTCTCCCGACCCCTGCCGACGCAGGGGCCACCCTCCCCCGCAGCGGGGGAGGGATCTGAAGCGTCCGTCGCCCTCAGCGCACGAGGCACGGGCGCTTGTTGTCGAAGGTCCAGTTCGGGACGAGGAACTGCATCGCCTCCGCCTCGTCGCGGGCGCCTAGGCCGTGGTCCAGATAGAGCGCGTGCGCCGCCCCCACCTCCTCACGACGCAGGAGCAACACTCCCCGGACGAGGGGGAGGAATCTGAAGCGTCCGTCGCCCTCGGAGCACGAGGCACGGGCGCTTGTTGTCGAAGGTCCAGTTCGAGACGAGGAACTGCATCGCCGCCGCGTCGTCGCGGGCGCCGAGGCCGTGGTCCAGATAGAGCGCGTGCGCCGCCTCGACCTCGGCCATGTCGATCTCGATGCCCAGCCCCGGACGATCC